>CAMOTP010000001.1 GCA_946625925.1 uncultured Alphaproteobacteria bacterium
ATTCAAAATGCGGCTCGCGGTCTAAGACGTGGTGCAAAATATCAAGATTATATGAGTGAGAGGGATGCTGCCCAGTTATTGTTTTATATGTGGTTAATTGTTCATAATGAATTGTTGGTTGGTGTTCGTGATAAAGAAATTACTGAATTTGTTGATAAAGGTTTGGTAACCCAAATGGATGCAGACAGATATATTGTGAAATTAACAAAAAATGTGGCAAAGTCCCCTTGTACCGGGTTGATTAAATCCGTTAGATTGGGTCAGGGTTTACAAGTTCCTGAATTTTGTAAAAAAGCGCAGGACAAGGTGTTGGATATATATGAGGCATTGGTAGAGAAAAAATCAAATATGTTTGATTTTACCAGATAGCAAAAAACTCTGTTCAGGGAATTACCCGCAAAATTTAATAATTTTGCGGGGCTTTTTTATTGTATCTTGGGGTTGCAACAGATAATTTTTCATGATATTATTTTTTCTGATATAGAAAAAGGTTTTGTGATGAAAAATAATTTGATGTTTGAATTGACCCAGCGTGGTTTTATCAATCAATGTTCTAATATGAATGCGGTTGCAGATTTATTGGATAACGGACAAATTGCAGTTTATTTGGGTTCGGACCCAACCGCGGATTCTTTGCATGTGGGGCATTTGGTTCCGGTTATGATGATGCGCTGGTTGCAAAAATATGGCCATAAACCATTGATGTTGGTTGGTGGTGCAACGGGTCGTATTGGTGACCCATCTGGACGTGATACAGGTCGCCCAATGATGACCGAAGAAGTTTTGGCAAAAAATGTTGCAGGGTTAAAAAAATCTTATTCTAAATTTTTGCGTTTTGGTGATGGCGAATCCGATGCGTTAATTGTTGATAACTATGATTGGATGCGTGGTTATTCGCATTTGGATTTCTTGGCGCAATATGGTTTGGATTTTACAATTCCACGTATGCTTTCTATGGAAAGTGTGAAAAAGCGTTTGGAAAATGGTATGACTTTCTTGGAATTTAATTATATGACTTTCCAGGCGGTTGATTTCTTGACACTTTATAAAGAACATAATTGTGTGTTGCAACTGTGTGGTGCAGACCAATGGGGTAATGCGATTATGGGTGTGGAATTGATTCGTAAAAAAATGGGCAAGGAAGCCTATGTGTTATCTACATCCCTGATTACCGACGCAAACGGAAATAAAATTGGAAAATCTGCGGGTAATGCGGTTTGGGTTAATGAAGATAAAACTACGCCTTATGAATATTATCAATATTTCCGTAATACACCGGATGATTTGGTTGAAAAATTCTTGAAAATATTTACGGAAATTCCATTGGATGAAATTGCAAAATTGTCTGCGTTGCAGGGGGCGGAATTAAATGAGGCCAAAAAACGTTTAGCATTTGCAGCAACTGAAATTGCACATGGACGTGATGCAGCATGCGAAGCCGAGGCTGCAGCTGCGGCATTGTTTGCTGGTGGTGCCGATAATTCAAATGCGCCAAGTGTTGAAATTGATATGAGTGGAGATATGAAAATTTTAGATTTCTTGGTCGCAATTAAATTGTTTGATTCTAAATCCGAAGCACGTCGTAATGTTGAACAGGGCGGTATTCAAATTGATGGTGCGAAAATTACGGATAAAGAATTTGTTGTTGCACCTAAATCTGAATATATGGTTCAGAAAGGAAAGAAAACATTTTTACGTGTTGTTGTTAAATAACGCATGAAAAAAATACTGGTTATTTTATTGGGAATTTTTTGTTTTGGAACGCAAAGTTTTTGCGTGGATGAGTTGACTCGTATTCAATCTGAAATTAAACAGGTAGAGCAAAAACACAAAAAGTTAGAAGAACAAGTAAAAAAATCTGATAAAACGGTCGCGCAAACAAAACAAGATTTGGTGCGAACTGCGGACAGGGTTAGTTCGTTGGAAGAACAACGTGGTAAAATGCAGTTGAAAATTAAAGAATTGGATGCACAACGTGAAAAAATTTCCAAGGAAATTGCTGAAAATCAGGGCAGAGTATTTGATGCAGTGTCTGGGGTTTTGTATATGGCTTTGCGTCCCAGCTTTGATGTGACAGATATGCATGATTATGTTTTGGCTTCATCGGTGTTATCTGGGGTTTCACAACAGTTTGATTCTGAAATTCAAAAGGCTTCGCAACGGTTGGATGAATTGGAAAGAATTCGTAACGAGCGCAGTATTGAAAAGGAAAAATTAGATCGCAGTGCAAAAAAATATACTTTGGAAAGAAATGCATTAGATAAATTGCTTAAAACACGCAGTGCGCAAAATGAAAAATTAAAAAGTCAGCAGGTGGCATTGCAAAAAAAATTGCGTGCATTGTCAGAAAAAGCAAAAAATATTTCTGAATTGTCTGCCGGTGTGGGCAGTTCGGAAATGTCGGCTGATGCGCGGTTTTCACGTCGTAAGTTAAATTTGCCTGTGCGTGGTCGTGTTGTTGTTAGGTTTGGTGAAAAGACTGCGTTGGGATTAACGTCGGATGGATGGCGTATTCGTACACATGGTGATGCGTTGGTGACAGCACCTGCGGATGGTGTTGTTAAATTTGCTGATACATTTCGTGGCTTTGGTCGCGTTGTAATTATATCCCATAAAAATGGTTATAACAGTGTGATTACAAATATGGGACGATTAGATGTTGTCCCAGAACAAGAAGTGTTGGCGGGTGAACCTATTGGACGTATGAATGCTGATAAATCAGAAATGTATTTGGAAGTACGTCGTGGAAACAAGGCAGTTGATCCAGCAAGGTTGTTCAAAGAAGAAAATTAAGCGCATTATGGTGTTTAATATTTTCTGAATTATGTTTTATGTATTGTTTTAAAAAATATATAAAATCGTTAAATTTCGTGTTGCAGAAAATATTTTTTTTGTGGTAAGCTGTAAACGTATAGGAAAAAGGGAAGAGAAAGGGTGTTTCATGCTTAAAAAAATCCTGATTTGTGCGGTTCTGGCGACCGTTTCGGTTAATTGTTTTGCTGGGAATAAGCAAAAAAAAGAAGAACCTGTTGTTCATTTAACGGATGAACAGATTTATTCGGAATTGCAGAAATTGGCATTGGTGTTTGAAACCGCACGTGATAATTTTGTCGAAGAAGCAGATGAAAAAAAGATGTTGGAGGCCGCAATGAATGGTATGTTGGCGGAACTGGATCCACATTCTTCGTATTTGAATGCTGATGATTTTAAAGATTTTAATGATAAAACCCAGGGTGAATTCGGTGGGTTGGGAATTCAGATAACTTCGGATAGGGGTGCGATTCGTGTTATATCGCCAATTGATGATACACCTGCGTACAAGGCTGGAATCAAGGCGGGTGATTATATTACCAAAATTGATGATGAACAAGTTTTTGATATGACCTTGAATCAGGCTGTTAAAAAAATGAAGGGCAGACCAGGAACCAAGGTTAAATTGACAATTATTGGTGATGATAATGAACCCAAAACGTTGACATTGAAACGCGATATTATCAAGGTTAAATCTGTCAAGTTTAGAGAGTTGCGTTTGGCTGATTCTGATGAAGATTCTCCGAAAATTGGTTATGTCAGAATTTCTGAATTTGGTGCGACAACAGTCAAAGAATTAACAGATGCTATTAAGAGTTTGGAAAAAGCCAAAGTTGTTGGTTATTTGTTGGATGTTCGTAATAATCCTGGGGGATATTTGACTGCGGCTATTGGTGTGTCTGATGCGTTTTTGGATGATGGTGAAATTGTGTCTACGCGCGGTAAAGAAAAGACCGATATAGACCGTAATTTTGCAACCAAGGGTGATTTGACAAATGGTAAGCCAATTGTTGTTTTGATAAATCATGGGTCTGCGTCCGCATCAGAAATTGTTGCTGGGGCATTGCAGGATAATGGTCGTGCATTGGTAATGGGCAGCCAGAGTTTTGGTAAGGGCAGTGTTCAACAACAAAAACCGTTGGGTGATGGAACGGCAATTCATATTACAATTGCGCGTTATTATACCCCCAGTGGACGTTCAATTCAAAATGAGGGTATAACCCCAGATGTTGAGGTGTTGCAATCAAAAGTAAAAGTTTTAGAAAAACGGGATAGTGATTATTCCGAGGCTTCTTTCAAAAATTCTTTGAAAAATGACGAGGCTAAAAAGTCAAAAAAATCAAAATCCAATTCTAAATCAAAAAATGATGATGACGATGACGAGGATGATGTCGATGAAAAAGATTTGACCGAAGAAGAAAAAGATGCACGCGATTATCAGTTGCAACGTGGATTGAGTATGGTTATCGCGATGACAAAAATGCAAATGACGGTTGATGATAGACGTGCGGTGGTGGATGCCGAAAATGCTGAAAAGGAAAAAGCCAAAGAATCGTCTAAAAATAAAGATAGTAAAAAATAAAAAATGGGCAAAAGCTGGGTTGATTTTTTGTTTTTATTTATATATAATATGTCGTACGCGCCCATGGCTCAATTGGATAGAGCAACAGATTTCTAATCTGTGGGTTGCAGGTTCGAGTCCTGCTGGGCGCGCCAGAAATTTCCCTGTTTTATTATATATCTAATGCAGAGGCTGATGCCCATGCCCATTGCAGATTATATCCGCCTAAATCACCTGCGATGTCTAGAACCTCGCCAATAAAATACAGGCCATTGCACAATTTGGATTCCATTGTTTTGGATGATATTTCGGATGTGTCTACACCACCACGGGTTACTTCGGCTGATTGAAAATTGTGTAACGAAAACGTTCCTTGTGCGATGTTAATTCGGTTTATGTTTGTTGCGATTTCTTGTAATTCTGTATCACGATAATCTGCAATATTTTTTGTTTTTTGATTTGATATGAATTCGGCAATTCGTTCGGGTAATTTTGTTGATAATACGGTTTTTAACAGTTTTTTACCGTTCGTTTGTTTTTGTGATTTTAACCATTGAAATGCATCCAAACCAGGCAACAGATTTATAGTAAATCCATTTTCAAGGTTGCGAACTGACGTTCGATAAATGGCCGGTCCACCAATACCAAAATGAGTAAATAACATGTCGTCATATATGGTTTCTTTGTTTATTTTTATTTCAACCGCCAGTGATATGCCAGATAATGCAGAATCAAAAACTTTGGTCGCAATACCGCATAATGCAGGGCGGGGCGGAATAATTTTATGACCAAAACTTTTTGCAATTTTATACCCAATATCAGATGTTCCCATATTGGCATACGATATGCCACCTGTTGCAATGATTAATTTTTTTGCTTGAAAATTGCCGGTATCAGTTTTTATTAAAAATAAATCGTTTTGTTTGGTCGTTTCTTGGACACAAGTGCTTAATACGATTTCTGTATTGTCGATATCTTGTAATAATGCGTTTGTTATATCAGATGATTTTTCTGCAAAATATTGCCCAGGCGTTTTTTCAAAAAATTTGATATTATGTGATTTTGCCCAATTTAATGTATTGTTTGGTGTCATACGTGTCAAAGCACTGCGTGTGAATTCAGGATTTTTTCCAAAGTAATGCCTATAATCTGCGTGGGTATTTGTAAAGTTGCATTTTCCACCGCCAGATATGGCGACTTTGCGTGCGGGGATGTTGCCCATATCAATAATGCAGATGTTTTTGCATTTTTTACAAAGTCTGCCTGCTGCAAATAACCCGGACGCGCCAGCACCAATGATGATAATGTCGTATGTTTTCATATTATCATATGTTATATTAACAAAATAAAAATGGAAATAAAAAAACGCACAATTTATGTGCGAATTTTTACAAGTGGTGGGTTAGGTAGGACTCGAACCCACGACCAAAGCGTTATGAGCGCTCCGCTCTAACCAACTGAGCTACTAACCCACGAGGCAGATTATTACACCTTTTTTTGCAAGACGCAAGTCAAAAAAATTAAAATACTTTATTTTTTTATATCTTTGTGTCAGTATGGCCGTATGGCTGAATTGGTTCAGATTTTAAGCGATGTGCAAAAGCAAGCGTTCAATACAATTGAACGAACAAATGGTAATTTGTTGATTTTGGGCCAGGCGGGAACAGGAAAATCGACTTTTGTTAATTATTTGAAATCTGCGTCGGTTAAACGGATTGTTTGTGCTTGTCCAACAGCGGTTTCGGCATTGAATATAGGTGGTCAAACTATACATAGTTTGTTCCAAATTCAACCACGTGATTTTATTATGCCTGAATTTTTGAAATTAAAGGCTAAAACCAGAAATATTTTGTTGGCCACAGATGTTTTAATCATAGATGAAATTTCTATGGTTGCGCCAGATTTGCTGGATGCTGTGGATTTGTTGGCGCGTCAGGCACGAAGAAATAATGAACCATTTGGTGGAATCCAAGTTGTGGCGATTGGTGATTTGTTTCAATTACCCCCAGTGATAACTGATGACGCAAAACAATATTATTTGCAAGAATATGGTTTTCAAAATGCTTATTTTTTTGATAGTCATGTTTACAAACGGGCAAATTTTATGCGCTTTTCTTTTGATAAGGTTTATCGACAAAATGATGGTGCGTTATTGGAAAACCTGGTTCAGTTGCGTAATGGTAATATGCAGGCATTGGAATTTTTTAATCAGTGTAAAATAGAAGATGCCGAACAACGTAATAATGCGGTTTTGATTACACCTTATCGTGCAATGGCAGAAAATATAAATGCATCGCGATTACGGGCAATATCTGCACCCGAAGTAGTGTTTGTTGGTGAATTGTCTGGCAATTTTTCAGAAAAAGATGTGCCCGCACCAATGAGGTTGACCCTGAAAGTGGGTGCGTTGGTTGTGTTTGTGAAAAATAGTGATAAGTGGCATAATGGTTCAATGGGGCGCATTGTGGAAATTGGCGCACGTGGGATAAAAGTCGAATTATTAAATGCAGCACATACGGTTGTAAATGTTAAACCAGAAAAATGGGAAAAAATAGAATATATTCGTGATGAAAACGACAGATTGATGGAACATGAAATTGGATCTTATAAACAATTTCCTTTGAATTTGGGGTATGCAATGACTATTCACAAGGCCCAAGGAAAAACATTGGATGCGGTGGTTGTTGATATTTCGCGTGGGGCATTTGCACATGGGCAAACTTATGTTGCATTATCGCGAACCCGTGCGGCCTGTGATATGCATATTGCAGCATTGCTGAGACCAAGTGATGTGATTTTTGATAATCGTGTTTTAGAATTTATGAAAGCTGAATGATTTTATTCGCATTGTTGCAGATATGATAACATAAAATCATCTAAATCACCATCCAATACAGCATTTGAATCTGTTTTTTCAACATTTGTTCGGACGTCTTTGACCAGTTGATATGGATATAAAACATAATTTCTGATTTGACTGCCCCATTCAATTTTTTTCTGGGCGGCCTTGGCAGCGTTTTCTTCGGCTTCGCGTTTTTTTAATTCCAGTTCGTACAGGCGGCTACGTAAAATTTTCATAGCCATATCTTTGTTTTGAAATTGGCTGCGTTCATTTTGGCATGTGACCACAGTGTTTGTTGGAATGTGTGTTATGCGAACGGCACTGTCGGTTTTGTTAACATGTTGTCCGCCAGCACCCGATGAACGATATGTATCGATGCGTAAGTCTTTTTCATTTATTTCTATTTCAATGGAATCATCAACATCGGGCCATACATCAACAGAAGCAAAACTGGTTTGTCTTTTGCCGTTTGCATTAAAAGGTGAAATTCTGACCAATCTGTGAACACCAATTTCTGATTTCAGCCAACCATATGCTTTGTCACCATCTATTTTGAAAGTGATACTTTTTATACCAGCAACATCACCTGGGTGCTCGTCTATAACCTCGCACGAATAATTATGACGTTCTGCCCAACGGGTGTACATACGTGCCAACATTTGTGCCCAATCTTGGGCTTCGGTTCCACCGGCACCGGCCTGGATAAATAAAAATGCGTTATTGGTGTCGTTTGCCCCATGAAACAATGTGATAAATTTTGCCTGTTTTGCGCGTGTTGCCAAAGTGTCAATTGCACTGACTATGTCAGGGTCATCTGGGGCCAATTGATATAAATCTATTAAATTTTGATAGTCTGATTCCAGGGATTTAAAATCAGATAATGTTTTTTCTAGGTTTGATTTCTTTTGTAATAATTTTTTTGCGGCATCTGGATCGTCCCATAATTTTTCGTCACCAACTTGTTCGTCCAGATTTGCTATTTCTGATGCCATTTTTTCAGGGTCAAAGAAACCCCCTTACGGCAGAAATGTCGTTTTCAATTTCGGACAAGATTTCGTTTTGTATTAACATGTTTTTTATATTAGCAATTTGGTTTTACAAATCAATAAATAATTGCATTATGTCGATAAATATGATAAAATTTTTCTTAAGAGAGAGGCTGTTTATGAAAAACATCATTGCTTTTTGTGGCTTGTTGAGTGTTGTATTGTGCGGTGGCAGTGCGTATGCGGTGTCTGCGGGTGCTGTGTCTGGGAGTGAGGCAAACCGTGGCGGTATGTTGATTTCTAATCCGTCAACAACAGGCAATCGTGGTATGCAGGGTTTTGCTGATTCTTATAGACAAAATCAAGTTGCTAATTATTATATGAATACCCAGTTGGATGTTGGAACTGCATGCAGTGAACGTATTATGAAGTGCCTGACGGAATATTGTGATGGTACAACAGTTACGGCAGGAATAATTCAAGGACGTTGTGCATATACTACGGAAACAGAGTTATATAATTATGCTTTGTTGTGTTTACAGAAAGATAATTCCCAATTATTGCCACAGTATAATGTGAATACGAAAAGTAGTGCAGGTGCGATGAATACTGCTGCGCGTTTGTGTCCACCTTATGTTCAACAAAATTTGATGTCTTTCCTGTCTATGTCGAATATGGCAACACAGTTATCTAAATCCCATTCTGATTTGTGTATAAAAAGACGTCAAGAATTAGAGGCGGCTATGGCGTGTCATTCTGTTGCGTTGGCGTATGGAAATGATACGACCAGTAAATTAACCAGCCAATTAACAGATTATTGCGGTTCTGGTGTGCCAGGTGGATCCGCAGAAATGGTGACACGTTTTGTTAATGCTGGTAATGTTGGTGCAAATGTTTGGGGGTGGGCAGAAAAAGTTGTTGGTTTGGATGTTAATTCCAAGGGTGCTGATTGGCAATCTGCAATGGATAATGTTTTGGCAGGTTATGCTAATCGTATGAATTTGGCTTGTGGTGATAATTTACAAATAAACCCCAGTTCTGCAACCGTTTCTACAACAGGAACAGCAGGATTGTTGGTTGCTGCTTCTTTGTTGACAGATGCTAAATTCCCTGATGCTGTGAATGTGGCTAATAATGCAATACAGCCCAGCGGTTATTCAAGTTTTTGGATGGAAGTTTTGTCTAATGCAGATTTGTTAAATCAAGAAACGGCAAAGCAGGTTGTTTTTGCAGGTTTGGGTAATTCACCGTTGACAACAAATGCTTTCTTGACCAGTGCACAAATGTCACAAATGCAAGAGGCTTATAAGAAGGGCACCAAGGTGTTTATTATAAAGGATGCTACGCGTTGTTTTGTGATTCCGGTTCAGACCTTGACTGATGCGGAAACAACAATGGTTGCAACGCAATTTTCTCATTGCAGAAAATAAATAATAGCTTATTTTGCACCGTCCAATATGGACGGTGTTTTTTTATGTGTGTGCTTGTTTTTTTATGTGAATTTTGGTATAATGTATTTGTTATGAAATTATCTAGGCGTGATGTTTTAAAGATATCAGGTGTTGGATTTGTGGCGATGTCTATGTTGCCACGCGTGGCTTTCGCGTCACGAAATTCTGTTTTGTCGTTGCGTACAGGTGTTCAACCAAATGGAAAAACGCGTTTGGTTATTGAAACATCTGGACGACCATCATATGATATTTCGTATCCACAAAATCAATTAGTTATTTCTTTGGCTAATACATCTGTTGGTGGTGTCAGTCCAAAATTATCTGGGGATACGTTGATAAAAAATTTGACCCAGGTGCAAAATGGGGACAAGTTAAATATTGTTGCTGATTTGCGTCGTAGTATTGCACCAATTGATAAATCCCAGGTTATGATTTTGTCGCCCAATGGTGATAATGAATATCGTTTGGTTTTTGATTTCGTTGCGGGTGCATCAAATACTGTATCAAATGGAACAACTGCGTCGGTGGCAAATCAGCCAGCAAAAAAATATGTTATTGTGATTGATGCAGGACATGGTGGCAAGGACCCTGGATGTATTGGTAAGGGTGGAACACGCGAAAAAGTGGTTGTGTTATCTGTTGCCAAGAAATTAAAAAAGGAATTGGATGCGATTGGTTTTAAAACGTATTTGACACGCAGTGGCGATACGTTTTTAAAGTTGGCAGAAAGGGCGGAAATTGCAGAAAAACGTCATGCAGATTTATTCTTGTCTTTGCATGCTAATGCAAACCCCAGTCGTTCTACGAAAGGCTATTCTGTGTATACTTTGTCAGAAAAAGCCTCTGACGAAGAAGCACAAAAATTGGCGGAAACAGAAAATGCGGTTGATAAAATCGGTGTTTCTGGTTTTTCTGAATTTTCTAAAGAAATTCGTGTTGCATTATCTGCTTTGCAACAACGTGCTGTGGCCGAGTTGTCAGAAGAGTATGCGGCTGATTGTGCACGGGCAATGGATAATGCATCAATAGATAGGTTGCCGGGGCCCAGTATTCGTCATGCACCATTTGCGGTGTTGCGTTCTACGGTACCAGGTGCCTTGATAGAGTTGGGACATTTGTCTAATGCAGCAGAAGAAAAGTTGCTGAAATCTGATACGCATCAGAATAAATTAGTTAGGGCTATTGTAAAATCTGTAAAAAATTACAATTTTGATGTTTAGTTGTTGAAAAATAAAAGAAAGTATATATAATTCCGCCTATACGGAGATGTGGCAGAGCTGGTTGAATGCGCGCGACTCGAAATCGCGTATACGGGCGACCGTATCGGGGGTTCGAACCCCTCCATCTCCGCCAGAGTTAAAATTATAAAAATGCACGCACAGTCGTGTTTTTTTATTGGTTTTTGGCTTGCTTTGGTGGGTAAAAAAATTTAAGATGTGTCTTGGTAAGTATCAAGGTTAGGGGAATATTATGGCTAATTTAATTGTTGATGGTAATTGGGCTGCGGCAGATGTCGCGTATCGTTGTGTGGATTTTGCTGCAATTTATCCTATTACACCCAGTAGCACAATGGGCGAATTGGCGGATGCTTGGTCTTTTCAGCATAAAAAGAATATTTGGGGTGCGATTCCACAAATTATAGAAATGGAATCCGAAGGCGGTGCCGCTGGGGCAATGCATGGTGCATTGCAGATGGGAACATTGGCAACAACATTTACCGCTTCCCAGGGGTTATTATTGATGATTCCAAACATGTATAAAATTGCAGGTGAACAAACGCCCTTTGTTATGCATGTTGCAGCACGTGCGTTGGCAACACATGCGTTGTCTATATTTGGTGATCACAGTGATGTTATGTCTGTGCGTTCAACAGGTTTCGCAATGCTGTCCAGTCATAATGTTCAACAAGCACATGATTTGGCTGCGGTTGCGCATGCCGCGACATTGCGTGCACGTGTCCCATTTTTGCATTTTTTTGATGGGTTCCGTACCAGTCACGAAGAATCCAGATTATCAAGAATTGAAGATGATGTGTTGCGTAAGTTGATTCCTGATAATTTGGTGCTGGAAAATCGTGCGCGTGGTATGTCTCCTGAACATCCTACTATTCGTGGAACTGCGCAAAATCCCGATGTGTATTTCCAAGGACGTGAAGCAGTGAATCCTTTGTATCAAAATTTACCTGAAATTGTACAAAAGTGTATGGACGAATTGGCAGATGCCACAGGTCGTTCGTATCATTTGGTTGATTATGTAGGTGATAAAAATGCAAAATTTGTTGTTGTTGCTATGGGCAGTGCATGTGAAACAATTGAAGAAACTTTGCCGTATTTACCAAAAAAATGTGGCTTGTTAAAAATTCATTTATTCCGTCCGTTCCCAACAGATGCGTTTTTATCAGTGTTGCCAAAAACGGTTAAACAAATTGCTGTTTTGGACAGAACAAAAGAACCGGGGGCAATCGGTGAACCGTTGTATCAAGATGTGGCCAGTATCGTGGACAAGGGTGTTTCTGTGTTTGGTGGACGTTATGGTTTGGGCAGTAAAGAATTTGCACCACGTGATGTCAAGGCTATTTATGAAAATATGATTATGGGAACATTGCATCATAATTTTACTGTTGGTATTGAAGATGATTTGACGGGATTATCATTAAAAACAGATGCGATGTTTGCTATTGAAAATAAAGATGTTAAAACAGCATTGTTGTATGGAATCGGATCGGATGGAACAGTTGGTGCCGTTAAAAATATAGTAAAAATTGTGGGTGAAAATTCAGATTTGTATCCACAATCATATGCCGTTTATGATTCTAAGAAATCTGGTGGGTTGACGGCTTCACATATTCGTTTTTCAAATGCACCAATTAAAAGTCAATATTTGGTTGAAACGGCTGATTTTATTGGTGTGTCTAATTTTATGATTGCACAGCGGTTTGATGTTTTTCGTGCTTTGCGTGCTGGTGGAATTGTGATGATAAATACATCCAAAACCCCAGATGTTGCATTTGCAAATTTACCACGTGAATCCCAAGAACAGTTGATGCGTTTGCGTGCACGTGTGTATTTCTTGGATGCAAATGCGGCAGCAGCAGAATTGGGGTTGGGAAATCGTATAAACACATTCATTATGATTAATTTCTTTAATTTAATGAAAATTGTTGATCCTAAAATTGCGGCTGATGCAGCAAAAGATGCTATTGAAAAAACATATAAAAAGAAAGGTATGGATGTTGTTCAGGCTAATTGGGCAGCTGTGGATATGGCGTCTAAATATTTAACAGAATATAAATTGCCTTCCTCGGTTTCAAATTTTGCACCTGACTTTATTCCTGCTATGACGGCTGATGCACCTGCCGAGATTGCAGGAACATTGGGCGAAATGGCATCTGGACGTGGTGATGATATTCCTGTGTCGCGTTTTCGTACAGGGGGATTGTTTGCCGCAGGACAGTATCCGGTTGGAACGTCTAAATATGAAAAACGTGGTATTTCGGAACGTGTTGCCAGTTGCGATTTATCATTATGCGCACAATGTGGTAAATGTTCTATGTTGTGTCCACATGCGGCTATTCGTATCAAGGTTATGACAGAGAAAGAGGCCGAGGCAGCACGTGCAGATGGTGTTATTGTGGTACCTATGAAAACACCTGAATTGGGTGCCAATATGTATTATACATTAAATATTTCACCAGCAGATTGTACAGGGTGTTCTGTGTGTGTGAAAAATTGTCCTGTTCATGCGTTATCTATGGTTAATGCGGCCGATGATGTGGATGCACAAAAACGTTTTGATGCTGCACAGAAAATACCGGATATTGCACGTGAAAAATTGAATTTGAATATACCAAAACATATTGAATTGTTACCGCATTATTTTGAATTTCCTGGTGCATGTGCGGGTTGCGGTGAAACACCATATATAAAATTGTTGGCACATTTATTCGGGGATAGAATGATTGTTGCTAATGCGACGGGTTGTTCATCGATTTATGGTGCTAATTTACCGACAACGCCTTGGACAACAGATGCAGATGGTCGTGGACCAGCGTGGTCGAATTCTTTGTTCGAAGATAATGCAGAATATGGATTGGGAATGCGAATTGCTTTGAATCAAAGACGCGATAATTTGTATAGTTTGTTGCGCGAGTTAGAAATTCCTGATGTTGATGAAATATTTGCAGAACAAGATATAACTAAACAACGGGAAAATGAAAAGAATTTACGCGAATATTTGGCAAAGAATAATAGTGATAGGGCACGATTAGCGGAAAGTTTGCTGGATGCTGTTGTTGATAAATCTTTGTGGATTGTTGGTGGTGATGGTTGGGCATATGATATCGGTTATGGTGGTTTGGATCATATTTTACATAGTGGTGAAAATGTAAATATATTGATTTTAGATACCGAAGGTTATTCCAATACAGGCGGTCAGCAATCCAAGGCGACTCCGTTTGGTGCGTCTATGAAATTTGCAATTGGCGGTAAAGATCATGCCAAGAAAGATTTAGGTATGATTGCAATGATGTCAGGTGCGTATGTTGCTCAAATTGCGCTGGGTGCAAATCAGGCCCAGGCTGTACGTGCCTTGCGTGAGGCAGAAAGTTTTAATGGTCCATCCATAGTGTTGGCCTATGCACCATGTATTGCACATGGTTTTGCACTGCAAAATGGTCCAGAACATCAACAAAATGTTGTCAAAACGGGGGCCTGGCCGTTATATCGTTTTGACCCACGTTTGATTGCAGATGGACATTATCCATTAACTATGGATTCAAATACGGATGAGGTTATGCCATTGGCAGATTTTGTAAAAACCGAAAGTCGTTTTGGTGCAGCGCGTAGCACAAATCCAAACTTTGATAAGTTGATTGAACGTGCCGTTTCTGATAATAAGTACAAGGCCGATTTAAAGAAGTACATAGCACATTTTGCAATGAATAATTCAGAAAATAAGGAATAAAATGGATAAGCCACACGATATTTTACGTGAGTATATAGATAAATCAGAGAAACGCGTTGTTATTGATGGTGTTTTTTATGCGCGCATGTCACCAGAGATTGCCAAAAACTTTGATGCAGGTGTATATGATTTTATGTTGCAAGAACATAAAAAATGTATCACAGAATTGCAAGCAATGAATATAAAATATTTTGCTGGGGCGAAACCGGTGTTTTATATATACATTGTTCCAGATGAAAATTTTATTGAATTATTAAGTTTCCCTTATAAAGAACGTAAATCTGGTGGGCGGCCTGTTGCTGCATATGATTTTGATAGTTTTAATAGTGCGTATGGAACCAGTCAAAACTTGTTGGCCATTACTGACCATGTTGGTAGTATGAAACATGTTAATTTAATACATGAATATGCACATTTAATAGAACAACAGTTTGGATTTCGTGAACAAATGTTTGGTGAAGGTGTTGCAGAAACAATTCCTTGGTATATATTAGAATATGAAAAATTTGTGCCATTACATGTACAATGTTTACTGGCTATGGAAAAAATATATACGGCGAATGAATTGCTGACATCTGTTTCTTTTACAGATACTGTTCCTGAAAAAACTTGTTCTTTTCAACTGTCATACATGTCTTCATATTTATGGGTTAGGGCGGTTATTGAGCATATTGAATCAAAATTCCAATTATCACGATTTAATGCGGTTCAAAAGTTCTTGGAATTATGTGGTATGTCCAGATATGGTAAACAATGGTTTGTCATAGAATTGGCGAATATTATTGGTATGGATGCAGAAAAATTGTTAAGTTCGACAGAATATCAGAGGGCAGTATTGGAAAAAATTAAAAAGGAAGCAAATTAATGAAAAAATTACTGATTTTAGTTTTAACTTTAATTGTGGCGGCTTGTACTTTCCAGACCAAGCATCGTGGGTATGTTTTCCCAGATGATTTAGAATCCCAGGTGGCTGGTATAAAAACCACTGCCCAATTACAAGATAAAATTGGTGATCCATTGGCCAAGACTGTTTATGGTGATACCGTTTGGATTTATTATGGTATGGATGAAAATTATCGTGGTCCTTTGCCACATACATACGATAATAAAACTGTTTTGTTGGCTTGGGTGCGTGGAAATCAGGTCGTCAAAACCCAGATTTTGCACGATAAAGATTTGCCAGAAATCACGATGGATGATGATGAAACCCAGATTCCTGCGGCTGTCGAGTTAAATGCAATTCAGGAATTGTTTAATAATATTGGGCGTTTTTCGCCTGCTGGGATGGGACAATAAACGGAAATTAAACAAAAATTTGTTTTTTCAGTTTTTGTATGATATAATTTAAGGAAACAGAGAGAATGGCAACTGTAAAGGGTTTGTGGATGCCAAGTAAAAAGTTAGATTTTAAGACAGGTCAGTATGTTGTATATCCTACACAGGGTGTTGGAAAATTACAGCGAGTAGAAGAGCAGGTTATTGCTGGTCAACCTGTAAAGCTGTTGGTTATAGAATTTGAAACTTCACATATGACATTGCGTGTACCATTGGAACGTGCGGAAATTTCTGGACTGCGTCCTTTGTCTTCGGTTCGCAAAATGGACGAGGCTATATCCAGTGCAAAAGGCAAGGCTGGTTCAAAACGTATGATTTGGTCGCGTCGTGCTGCACAATATGAAGAAAATATTAATTCTGGTGACCCAATGAAATTGGCAGAGGTTGTGCGTGATTTACAACGTCGTAATCCAACGGATACAATGACTTTCTCGGCACGTCAGTTATATTTGCGTGCTTTGGAACGTATGGCCCAGGAATTTGCTGTTTTGCATAAAATGGATGTTGATGCGGCAAGTGAAAAAATTGAAACTATATTGGGTGTACCAAAAGAAATTGATTTGAATGCAGTCGAAATAGATGACGATGGTGATGATACATCTGAATCTGGTGAATAAATAAACCGGCATATATGCCGGTTTTTTATCTTTGTGGTGTGGCGACAAAACAACGTAGCCAATGGTTAAATTTTGCATCAAATCCATTTTGATTAAATGCTTTAATCCACCAATCATTTGGTTTAACTGTTTTTAATTCTTGGCAAGTTCCTAATTCTTGTCCCATTTTTTTAGCCGCATCATAATCTTCGATTGTATTATGAATTGCGCAGACCATATTCGCGTTTTGAAATTTTGATAGCACCGCTGGTAAGGTCGCCTCGTCAAAATATGTAAGTATGCCGTTACAATAAACCAAGTCTGCCTTAATAGGTTTGCAATCTAAAATAGATTTTATTTGAATATACCCGTTTTGACGCAATTTTAACAATTCACTTTTTGCAACAACCTTGCGTGATTCGCCTTGTTGAACCCAAAAAGGCCAACCAGAAAACATTGGGCTATAAAAAGTCTTGGCGGTAAAATAATCACGAATATCAACCCCACGTGCATTCATGCCAGCATCCATCGCTAATTTTATAACCACGCCAGTCGCAGCCCCACAATCAAAGAAGGTTTTTGGCTTTTTATCGTAATGCTGTTTGTAAACAGATGCCAGCATTTTTGGTGGCACAGAGCACATTACACCTTCTGGGTATGAATATTGCAAATATGGGTATTTTTTATCGTAATAATGCATTACTTGTCTCCTGATAATTTCAGTAAATCATATTTTGTTAATTTTTCAATGTTTTTCTTGCTTTTTTCAAAATCTTACTATAAAATAGGTTCGATTTTCGCGGGTGGGCGCGTTAATCATCCGATGAACCCCACAAGTCCTTTGCAATTATTTATAAATATTTGATGCAAACGGCAAACTTTGTTTAATTCTAGTAATATGAAAGATTTATCCAAAGGTTTATTTAATCCGGTCGCAAGCGAAGATTTCGTCGCTATGTTCGATCAAAATTATGGTACACAAGAAACTTTACAAGGTTTCGCAACCAAGGGCACTGTCAAAGATATTCGTGGCGACTTTGTTTTGGTTGATGTGGGTTTGAAATCCGAAGGTCGTGTTCCTTTAAAAGAATTTGGCGCATCTGTTCCATCTGTTGGCGACATCATTGACGTTTTTGTTGAACGTTATGAATCACGCGAAGGAACAGCTGTATTGTCTTATGCAAAAGCACGCGCTGAAAAAGCATGGAAAGATTTGGAAAAAACTGTTGCCGAAGGTGTTGATCCAGAAGGAACAATTATCGATGTTGTTCGTGGTGGTTATACAGTTGATATCAATGGTGTGTTTGCATTTATGCCATCCAGCCAAATCGATCACAAACCTGTGCGTGATGCAAAATCTATGATTGGTTTAAAAGACAAATTCCGCGTTTTGAAAATGGATGCTTTGCGTACAAACGCTATTGTATCTCGTCGTGCAATCCAATCTGATACAATTGCTGCTGCACAAAAAGAAGCAATGAAAAACATTGCGTTGGGTGCAGTTTTAGAAGGTACAGTTAAAAACATTACTGATTACGGTGTGTTCGTTGATTTGGGCGGTATTGATGGTTTGTTGCACGTTACAGATTTGTCTTGGAAACGTGTTAATCATCCTCGTGAATTGGTCAAAGTTGGTGATAAAATCAAGGTTAAAGTTATCCAATTTGATCCAGAATCTCATCGTATTTCATTGGGTGCAAAACAATTGGAAGAAGATCCTTGGGAAACAGCATCCCGTGCATTCAATGTTGGTGATACAGTAACAGGTAAGGTTGCATCATTGACTGATTACGGTGCATTTATTGATTTGGGTAATAATATCGAAGGTTTGGTGCATATGTCTGAATTGTCTTGGACAAACAAGAATATTCACCCAAGCAAAGTATTGCAAGTTGGCCAAGAAATCAATGTTGTCGTTTTGGATATTGATCAAGAAAAACGTCGTATTTCGTTGGGTTATAAACAATTGCAACCAAATCCATGGAAACAATTTGCCGAAACACACAATGTTGGCGATGTCGTCACAGGTCCAATCAAGAATACAACTGAATTCGGTTTGTTCATTGCTTTGACACCTGAATTGGATGGTATGGTTCATATTTCTGATTTGTCTTGGAATAAATTAGACGAAGAAGAATTAAAGAAATTTGTTCGTGGCCAAGAAGTCACAGCAAAAATCTTGGACATCAATCCAGAAAAAGAACGCGTTACATTGGGTATTAAACAATTGACAGAAAGTGCTGAAAATAATGCTATTACAATCAAGAAGGGCGCAGTGGTATCTGGTACAGTTTCAGAAATCACACCTGATGAATTGATTGTTGCATTGGCTGGTGATGCCAAAGGTATTATCCGTCGTACAGATTTGTCACGCGAAAAGGCAGAACAAGACACAAGCAAATATAAAGTCGGTGATACAGTGGAAGCGTCTGTTGTTTCCGTTGAAGACAATACAGTTAAATTGTCTATCCGTCATTTGCAGGTGACATTGGAAAAGCAAGCGGTCAAAGAATTCTCGAACGAAGCTGATTCTGGTTCCGTTTTGGGCGATATCTTGGGCGCTGCTATTGAAAATAGCAAAAAATAATTTTGCAAATTTCAACATTAACCCCGACAATTTGTCGGGGTTTTTTTATAAAGTAATATATAATATATATATTGACAAACAATTTTTTTAGTATAAAATATTTTGCATGGAAACAAAAACAAATATTTTAACCCCGGAACAATCATTTAGGCAACTTCGCCAAAATGGTTCTTTTGTTATACAAATGGCGCCAAATAACTGGCTGGTGACGGATTTTGCACCAGAATCTTGGGTATACAATGTTTACAAACGTACATACAGTTATAAAATATTCAGAAATATGATAAATACTGATGAAAGTATTCAAGAATTTTGTATTATGGGTGATAATAGTATTCAAGAATTAAATAATTTTTTTCAAAATGTAAAACCAACTATATTTAATTTTGTAGGACGTCCTGGGGCAGGTAAAGGGACACATGGTGGACATTTTGCTGAAATTTATAAATTGCCTGTTGTAAAAACAGGGGAACTTATTCGTGCATCATATAAAGAATCAAATGCTACAATTACTGAATTAGCAAATAAATTTATTGATGATGGTATTAATACTAATTCGGGCAAAAGTATTTGTTTAGATGGATATCCTCGTAATTTTATACAAAAAGACCATTTGTTATCTTATTTACCAAATTATAATATATTTACGGTATTTTTGAACACGAACGAAGAGGAATGTTTAAAACGCATATCAAACAGACATGATAGCCATACAAGCGATCAAGACCAAGAAGCAACCGAAAGACGTATGGAAAAATATGGTCAATATACGCGAAATGCTATTAAATCTATAAAAGAAGCGGCTTATAGTATTCGTGATATATATTATGCTGAAATTTCTATTGTACCTGGTGCCGAAAAAGATGTTAATTTTGGTCTGATGATGACTGGTTTAACCAAAGCTTTTAAAAATAAAATCAGTTGGATTGCACAACAACAAATCCGAAATACTGATTTGCAAAAATAAAATCCATTATCCCGACATTTTGTCGGGATTTTTATATTTTTAACTTCTTTGACGTTTTTTTAAGGCTTGCATCATTCTGCCGAATCTTACCATACCCACAACAAATACATATGGTAATTTAGTTCCTACTCTATATACCCTAAAAAATGTTAACTGTAAAAATTATTTATAAATACATTTTTGTCTGTATCGAATAAAAGCCCCAGGATTTATTTTGGCAGCCTTTTTATTGGCCACAAATTCTTTAAACGATACAGGCATTACAAAAGGTGCTTTTTCATTGTACACAGAATCTAAAAACGCATCAAACTTTTCATCATATCTGATCATAGCATTCTCTAATTTATAGCATTTATCAGATAATATTTTTATACGTTGTCCCATTCCATTTGTATCTATATCCGCCACATAATTAACAACAGAATCAATCTTGGTTTTATAATATTTAATAGAATCATAGTAACCGGCACTTTCCGTCATCAACTTTGCTTCTTTTGCAGAAAATCTTTCTATTACTGAATCAACAAATTTATCCCTGTGCTGAGTAAATTCTATATCTTGTGCTCTGTTATCATTGCAAACAGAATCAAAATAAATTTTATATTGAGCTAAATCTTTCTTATGTTCTGCATAAGCCTTCGCATTAGCCTTTTTTAATTTTGCAAAATACAATTCATCCTTTATCCATGTAACAGGAATCATTAACAATAAAGCCAATACTATAAACAATGCCAATTTTGCCTGAGATTTTTCGTCCATCATATAATCCTTTATATACACCAAATAATATACCCTAAAAACAAAAATGTCAACTATCAAAATAATTTTTATATATTTGATATTTTTTGACCGCATGTTATAATGTCCCAGCAAAACATGGAGAAAAGATGAAAAACAAACTGATTTTAATGATGGGTGGTCAAGGATCCGGCAAAGGAACTTTGTCTAAGGCATTTTTAGCCGAACATGACAATCAATATAATTATATTGAAACTGGTGCAATGTTGCGTGCTCTGCCTGAAAAACATCCGTTAAAAGCAATTATTGCACGTGGTGAATTTGTGCCGGATACAGAGGTTTTTACATTATTAAAATCAAAAATAGATTCTGCTGGGGGGGATATTTTGTTGGATGGGTTTCCGCGTAAAGTGTCCCAGGCGGAATGGTTGGTTTCAACTTTTTCTGACAAATTTGATATAGTTGCGGTATATTTAAATTTGCCTGAATCTTTGATGTTGAAGCGTATTGAAAATCGTATTCGTGAGGGCGGTGGTCGTGCCGATGATGCGGATAGTGCGGCTGTGCGTCGTCGTTTGGATAATTTTCAGCATGAAACTATGCCAGCAATCAAATGGCTGAAAGGTAATGAAAAAGTGGTGTTCGTTGAGGTTGCTGTTGCAGATGCACCAGTGGAAGTGAATTATACAGCTTTAGTAGATGCGTTGAAGTCGAATAAAATTATATAAATTGAATAAATGGAGAAACAGTATGACAACAAACAGACAAAAACAAATTGAAAAGAATGAAGCGATAATCGCAAAATTAAAAAGACAAACAAAACCAACTATGGTAATTGTGTTGGGGGTCCAAGGTTGTGGTAAAGGAACACAATCAGAAATGTATTTAAGTGAACAT
Source organism: uncultured Alphaproteobacteria bacterium (assembly GCA_946625925.1). Classification (GTDB taxonomy): domain Bacteria; phylum Pseudomonadota; class Alphaproteobacteria; order Rs-D84; family Rs-D84; genus Enterousia. Next base: position 21,734 of record CAMOTP010000001.1, read on the forward strand.
TCTACACGCGTTAACTATATTGGTAAAAAAACCGTCAATTACTTAAACGATATTGAACGTCCAATTGAATTTAAATATATTGGTACGGGTGATTTGTTACGTTCACAACCAGAAAATTCACCAGAACGTAAAGCAATCGACAAAGGTCATTTTGTCCCTGATTCCGTTATATTTAATTTATTGAATCAAACAATTACCACAGATGTAAATATATGGGGTGACGGTCTGGGGCGCAGTTTACAACAAGCAAAACAATTAGTTAAATCATATGGTCGCAGATTCAATATTGTTGCTGTCTATTTCAATATGCCTGAATCCCTGGTCGCAGAACGTATTGCACAACGTAATGCCATGGGTGCTGGACGTGCAGATGATGCAGATATGGCCGCTGTAAAAAAACGTGTAAGTACATTTAACCATGTCACAATGCCTGCAATTAATTGGATGCGTGTTAACAAAAATGTTGTATTTACCGAAGTGCCAATTACAAACGATACACCAGATGTAAATTATCAAAAATTAAAAACTATTTTGAATACAGCACTGGCACAAAATAATATAATACTGAAATAAAAAAAACTCCCCAAATGGGGAGTTTTTTATTTGATACTTTATTACATCATTCCTGGCATGCCGGCTGGCATTTTTGCATCTGATTTTTCTTCGGGAATTTCAGACATTACAGCTCCCGTTGTCAGCATTACACCAGCGGTGCTGGATGCCGCCATAATAGCAGTTTTGACAACTTTGGCAGGGTCAATAATACCAGCCTTCATCATATCGACATATTCTGCTGTCTGGGCATTGTATCCAAAATTGTAATCTTTGGCTTCGGATACTTTGCCAACAACAATTTCACCAGATACACCTGCGTTTTCGGCAATTTGTGCACATGGTGCAACAATGGCACGACGAACAATATCAATACCAACATTTTGATCTGTATTATCGCCAGTCAATTTTTCTAATGCTGCAACAGCACGAACCAATGCAACACCGCCACCTGCAACAATACCATCAGCGACAGCCGCGCGTGTTGCAGCCAATGCATCATCAACACGATCTTTCTTTTCTTTTACCTCTACCTCGGTCATACCTCCGACCTTGATAACGGCAACACCGCCAACCAATTTGGCAAGTCTTTCAGACAATTTTTCACGTTCGTATTCGCTGGTTGTTGTGGACAGTAATTGACGGATTTCGTCGGCACGTGCATTTATTTTGTTTTTGTCGCCACCGCCATGTGCCAACAATGTTGTATCTTTGCTGACAACAACTTTTTTAGCGGTTCCCAATACGTCCATAGATATATTTTCGAACGTCATACCCATATCATCGGAAATGACTGTTGCACCAGTTACAATAGCGATATCTTTTAACATTTCTTTGCGTCTGTCACCAAAACCTGGGGCTTTGACAGCACAAACTTTTAATCCGCCACGTAAACGGTTTAAAACCAATGTTGCTAATGCTTCGGATTCAACATCTTCGGCAATAATTAACAATGGACGACCGCTTTGGGCGATTGGTTCCAAAATTGGTAATAAGGATTGCAAGCCAGAAATCTTTTTTTCAGAAACCAAAATTTGTGCGTTGTCTAATTCTGCCAACATTTTTTCGCTGTTTGTGACAAAGTAAGGTGACATAAATCCTTGGTCGAATTGCATACCTTCGACAACATCAATTTCTGTATCCAAACCTTTGGCTTCTTCGACGGTGATAACACCTTCGCGGCCAACACGTGCCATTGCATCGGCTATTTTTGCACCGATATCACTATCGCCATTAGCAGAAATTGTTGCAACCTGGGCGATTTCGCTGCTGTCTTTGACTGGGCGTGCATGTTTTTCAACATCTGCAACGACCGCAGCAGTGGCAATATCAATTCCGCGTTTGATATCCATAGGATTCATTCCTGCGGCAATTACACGACGACCTTCGTGAATTATTTTTTGTGCCAATACTGTCGCTGTTGTTGTGCCATCACCTGCATCATCACCGGCTTTCTTTGCAACTTCTTGGACCATACGGGCACCAATGTTTTCAGTTGGATCTTTTAAGGAAACTGCCTTGGCAACGGTAACACCGTCTTTGGTTGCAGTTGGGGCACCATATGGTTTATCAATTACAACGGTGCGTCCTTTGGGACCCATAGTGATTTTTACGGCATTTGCCAGTTTGTCAACACCGGCTGCCATTTTATCTGTGTCAAAAACAATATCTTTTGCCATTTTTATTGTCCTTTTATTTTAAAATTCCTAGTACATCTGATTCTTTGATTAATACATAATCTTGACCATCAATTTTTACCTCGTTTATTGATGCTGCCCATTTTGCAAACATAACAACATCACCAACAGCCACGGTCATTGGTACACGATTGCCGTTTTGTAATTCGCCATCGCCAACAGCAACCACACGACCACAAACAGGTTTTTCTTTGGCTGTATCTGGGATAATTATTCCACCAGCGGTTTTGTTTTCTTCGGGAATTCTTTCCATTAAAATATAATTATTCAAAGGTTTAAACATAAATAAACTCCTATTAAAATATAGCCTTGGTCGGCTGTAATCCCAATATAGTGCAAACAAATTGTATTTCAAGGTTGTTTTTATGTAAAAAAAATGTCATACTGGGTACGAAAAATAAAAGGATTTATTATGTATGATGTAAATAATGTTTTTGCCAAGATTTTACGCGATGAAATTCCCAGTAAACGCGTTTTTGAAAATGAATATGCAATTGCTTTCCAAAATATTGAACCACGTGCAAAAACGCATGTTTTGGTTATTCCACGTGGTGAGTATACTGATATATACGATTTTACAACCCGTGCATCACAAGAAGTTCAAACTGGTTTTTGGCATGCGGTGACAGAAACGGCCGACGTGCTGGGGATTAATGGTAATTTCCGTATTGTTGCAAATACTGGTGCTGGGGCGGGGCAATCTGTATTTCATTTCCATGTACATTTAATGAGTGATGCAAAATTCAAAACAGATTTTTAATGTCCGTGTTATACCACGTGCACGTGTGAATTCCATTACGGCCGATGCTGATGGTACTTTGCGTGTGCACACAACAACGGCACCAACAGATGGTAAGGCCAATGATGCGGTAATTCGTGCTTTGGCAGAATTTTGGGGTGTTCCGCGTTCATGCGTTCGTATAATTCGTGGTCAGACCTCGCACAATAAAGTGGTCGAAAAGTTATAAAATTTTTATAACGGTTGTTTTTTAGTATTCTAATAACTTTTTTATTAAACCGTCTGGGGTGTTGTCTGCATATATTATATACGAATGGATGTCTTTGATAAATCCACATTCTTGCATGTGTACAAATAAACGGCTGAATGGTCGCCAAAAATTATTTGTATTTAAGAAAAATAATGGTTTTTTTGTTTCGCCAATTTGTTGCATTGTTAAAATGTCTGTTAATTCGTTTAATGTGCCCAGTCCGCCTGGTAAAATTATAAAGGCATCAGATTCATTAAACATTTCTGTTTTTCTTTCGTTTATAGAATCTGTCATACGTAATTCAATTTCTGTGTGAATAGGTTCTTGGAGTGCTGCAATATGTTTTGTTGATACACCCAGAATTGTACCGCCATTATCCAAAGCCGCGTTACATACAGTCCCCATTAAACCAACGTTGCCACCACCAAATATTAATTTTAAATTGTTTTGTGCTAATAATTCACCAATTCTTGCAGCATCGCGGGTGTATTGTGGGTCGGAACCGTATTCGTGGCCACAATATACCGCGACAGAATTTATATTCCGTTTCATTGTGTCTTTTTCCTTTATTTTTTGAAATTATATCATAAAATGTGCTTGTTATGAATCAAAAGTTTGTAGATTATATGCAAAAGTTTATAGGTAAAAAATTAGCCGTTGCAGTTAGTGGCGGTATCGATTCTATATGCTTGTTGCATTGGTGTAAATTAGTTGGTATGAATATTGTCGCGTTGCATGTTAATCATGGATTGCGTGCCGCGGCAAGTGTTGAAACACAATATGTTTGTGATTTATGTAAAAATTTAGGTGTGCCGTGTAAAATTTTTTATTGGACAGGTGAAAAACCGACAGCCGGGTTAGAAAATGCTGCGCGCGAGGCACGTTATAAGATGATGACAGATTTTTGTCATGAAAACAATATTGATGCGTTATTGGTGGCACACCAGGCAGACGATCAAATCGAGACATTTTTGATGAATTTGGGACGTGGCAGTGGTTTGTATGGTTTGGCGGCCATGCGTCGTGAAACGGTACGTGATGGTGTAAAAATTGTTCGACCGTTGTTGGATGTGTCGCGTAAAGAGTTACGCACATGGTGTGATGATAATAATGTGAAATATTTTATTGATGAAATGAATTCAGATCCACATTATACCAGGGTGAAAATCCGTCAAAATAGGTATTTGTTGGATGAAAAAATGGGTATTTCAGATAACAGAATTTTATTGGCTATTGAAAATTTGGGACGCCTGCGTGATAAATTAGAGGCAGATGTTGAAGATTTGGTTCAATCTGTGGTTGATGGTAAGCGTGCTGTGTTTTCAGATGTTTTTCTATTTGACCTGAGTGGTGATATTAGGCTAAAGTTTATTGGTACACTTATTCAGACAATAGGGGGGGATAAGTATCCGCCACGCTTGAATTCTTTGGCGGCTGCACTATCTAGATTACAGGCAAATTGCAAATTTACCCTGGGACATTGTACCTTACGTCGTTTGAATGACAAAATTTTGGTCGTACCCGAAGGTGAAAAAACAACGTTTAGGAAAAGAAGACATGAAAAACAACATATTTAAGAAAGGCGCGTCTGCAAACTGGTTTTTAGGGCTGTTTGTGGTTTTATTTTTTGTAATGGTGGCACGTGTATTATTTATTGGTACAAGTGATGTGAGTGTGCCAGGTTTAAAATCGGCAGATAATCAGGTAACAGTGGTCAGTGATAAACCTGTCGTGTTGACTTTTTCTGATGTTTTACGCAGGGCCGAAGATATAAAAAGTATAAATATTCGTGAAAATGATGCCACAGGTGTTTTGAAAGATGGTACCAAATTTAAATCTGTTATTAGTTATGATCCTGAATTTTTGACAAAATTGTCAGAAAAAGGTGCGGTTGTTTCTATTGATTCATCGAAAAGTACATTGGATGTTTTGGGAACTTGGTTGCCAATAATATTGACATTGCTATTTATATTCTGGATTTTCCGCGGATTACGTGGTGGTGCCGGTGGGGGACTCAGCCGGACTTTATTAGCCCAAAATCCAACCAAGGTGACAACAGGTAAACCCAAAACAACCTTTGCGGATGTGGCAGGAATTGATGCAGAAAAACAAGAGTTGATGGAAATAGTGGAATTTTTAAAGCACAAGGATAAATTCAAAGCATTGGGTGCACGTGTGCCACGCGGTGTTTTATTAGCAGGTGAACCAGGAACCGGAAAAACGTTATTGGCGCGTGCAATTGCAGGCGAGGCGAATGTCCCGTTTTTTGCAACATCGGGGAGTGATTTTTCGGGTATTATCGTTGGATTAGGGGTCGCAAAAATAAAAGAAATGTTTGAAATGGCAAAACGAAATGCACCCTGTATTTTGTTTATTGATGAAATAGATGCTATTGGTCAAAAACGTAGTTCGCATTCCTTTAATGACCAGGACAGGGAACAAACTTTGAATCAGTTATTGATAGAAATGGATGGATTTGCAAATGAAACAGGTATTATTGTGATAGGTGCAACAAATCGTCCGGATATGTTGGATACAGCACTGTTGCGTCCAGGCCGTTTTGATAGACAGGTGCAGATTGAATTGCCGGATTTGGCAGGTCGAGATGCCATTTTAAATTTGCATGCTAAAAAATTCAAAATTGCAGAAAGTGTTCAATTGAAAGATGTCGCCAGGGGGACAACGGGATTTTCTGGTGCAGATTTGGAAAATTTATTGAACGAGGGTGCGTTGCATGCTGTTCGTGCAGGTCATAAAGCCGTAGAACAATCTGATTTGGATGAAGCGCGTGATAAAATTTTGATGGGACCCAAGAAAAATCGCAAGATGCGTCCCCAGGATATTAAATTAACTGCATATCACGAGGCGGGACATGCGTTCGTAAGTATGACTTATTCTGATGTGACGGACCCGATACACAAGGCGACAATTGTTCCGCGTGGACGTGCGTTGGGTATGGTGCAGCATTTACCTATTGATGATAAAGTATCTATGACATTGGCCGAGGTGCGGGCTAATTTAGCTGTGGATTTGGCTGGTCGTGCGGCCGAGGAAATATTCTTTGGTGCTGATAAAATTACAACTGGTGCGGAAAGTGATATTGAGATGGCAACCAGATTGGCACGTTATTCAATTACTACGGCTGGTTTGTCACCAAAATTGGGGTTGGCTGCAATAAAGCAGATGGCTTCATTTGGAACGCGTGGTCAGTTAGAAAATGCATCTGAACAGACAGCGCAAATGGTCGATGCGGAAATTAGAAATTGGCTGGATAAGGCACATGCTGATGCTGTTAAAATTTTAACTAAAAATAAGAAAACTGTGGAAAAATTGGCAGACGAATTGTTAAAGCGTGAAACTTTGACCGGCGAAGAAATCAAAGAAATTGTGTTCGGTAAGAAAAAATCTGAAACACATGCAAAGGTAAAAAAAGAAACAAAAAAGGTTTCCAGTCGTGTTACAGCAGGACGCAAAAAATCAACAAAATAACAATGTGCAATTCGAGTTGTTGCATATGGCACCGGAATTTACGAATTCTGTTCTGGTGTTTTGTGGTGATGATTGTGTGATTTTTGATGCGTGGGGACGGGCAGACGATTGGATGCGATTGTTAAAAAGCCGTGGATTGAATTTAAAGGCTATTTATTCTACGCATGGACATCCTGATCATATTGTGGCTGCGCCAGATTTGGTGTTTGCAACAGGTGCACGGTGGTTTTTAAATAGTGCTGATTTTGGTTTGTTGGGCTGGGGAAATGAAATTCTGCAAGAATTTGGGTTAAAACCAATTACACCTGGGATTGTGCCGGATGCATTGGTCGTTGATAAAATAGAAATACTGCCGAATGTTTTTGTGGATGTGATTTCAATGCCAGGACATTCTATGGGATCGGTTGCGTTTTATTTTGCAAATATGGGTTTGTGTTTGGTTGGAGATTCTATATTTTCTGATTCTGTGGGGCGAACAGATTTGCCTGGGGGCGATATGCATTTGTTGCAACAATCTATATCCAGGTTTTATAGTTTGAATTTGCCAGATTATACAACAGTTATCCCTGGACATGGCGATATAACAACAATTCAAAATTTAAAAGAAACCAATCCTTGGTTTAAGTTGGGGTAATATCGTTATATATTTTCAAATATTAAAACACGAACAATTCCACCCAAATCAGTTGCAGAATTTACAAATTTCCAATTTTCATGTTCAAAAATTTTTTGAACGTCGGATTCCATATCAATCCCAATTTCTATATAAATACGTCCACAATTTTTTAACCAATTTTTTGCGTTTTTTGCGATGTGTTCGTATGCGGATAGTCCATTATTTTTTGCAAATAGTGCCATTTTTGGGTCATGCATCGCCCCACAATCGACACGAGTATCATCAGGTGCAATGTATGGTGGGTTTGATACAATTACATCAAAAGTTTTATTTGGTAAAATTGTTGGATTTTCAAAATCACCACGTTTTATAATTATTTTGTCGTTCAAGTTTAATGTTTTTATATTTCTATGTGCCACATGTAATGCACGAAATGATTTTTCCAGTGCAACACCAGATGCATTTATATTTTTTGCAATAGCGCAAATTATACAGCCTGTTCCTGTTCCCAGGTCCGCGATTTCAATATGTTTTGCACGTTTATAATCGTTGATGACACACGCAACCAATGTTTCTGTATCAGGTCGCGGGTCCAGAGTATATTTGTTTGTATAAAATTTTAATCCATAAAACCATTTATTATGGATTATTTTTGCAACAGGCACATTTGCACGTAGTTGACGTGATATGTACCATAATTTTAATCTGGACATATTAGGTATGGCATCGGTAATAATTCTGGCAATATGTGGTCCAGATATTTTTGATAAAATTGTGAATGCTTGATTTGTTGTCATAAATTTATTATAATACGGGTTATGAAAAAAGTAAAAGAATATCTGAATACAAATGTATTAACCAAGATTGTTATCGCGTTGGCGGTTTTGTTGACGTTGGTTGCTTTGTTTTTGCTTATCACGCGCAGTGCACCGATTTCCGGGGATAAAGATTTCAATTCTGATAGTTGCAAAACGGTTGTTGTTGTATCGGCTGGTGACACATTGTCAGGATTGCTGTCCAAGCAGGGATTGTCACATAATCAGATAAATGAAATTGTTAAGGTATTAAAATCTGGGGCTGGGATTACAGGTTTGCGTGCAGATAGGGATAAAATTGAATTTTTGCGTAATAATGACGAATCGCCTGTAAATAAAATAGTTGTTATTCCATCGCCATGGCGTCAGGTCGAATTGACTTGTGATAATGCTGGTGCATGGAAATGCAATACCATTGATATAGAACGTGATACCCGTGCAGTGTATAAATCAGGTGTGATTTTAGATGGGGATAGTTTTTATTTGGCTGGAATGCGTGCAGGAATTCCTGCTGGAATTTTGGCAGATGTTTATGATTTGTTGGCTTTTGAAATGGACTTTGAACGTGATGTTCGGGCCGGACAAAAGTTTTCTGTATTATACGAAGAAAATTTTTCATCAGGTGCCAAGGTTGATAATGGTAATGTGTTGGCCGTTTCTTTTGATGCGTTGCGTGGTAATGTCAAAATGTATCGTTTCAAAAAGAAAGATGGTACGACTGGATATTATGATGAAAAGGGTAATGGGGCAATTAAGTCTTTGAAGAGAACGCCTATTAATAATGCAAAAGTGACCAGTAGTTTTTCAACCAGACGTAAACATCCTGTGTTGGGATTTACACGTGCACACAAAGGTGTTGATTTCCGTGCTGCAACGGGAACACCAATTCCGGCAGCTGGGGCGGGGCGCGTTGTTAAACGTGGTTATAATAGTGGACATGGTAATTTTGTTCGTATTCGTCATAATGGATCTTTTGAAACATTATATGCACATATGTCAAAATTTAAAAGTGGGGTTAATGTTGGTACCACTGTTCGTCAGGGACAAACAATAGGATTTGTTGGATCAACAGGATTATCTACGGGGCCACACTTGCATTACGAAATTATCAAAGATGGCAAGCATGTAAATCCTTTGACGGTAAAATTGCCTGCGATAAACAATTTGGACGAGGCTAACAAGACAAAATTTTTAGAATATCGTCATGCATTAGATGAAGGAATCGAATATTTAAGTGAACATCCAAATATGTTTATTGTGTTGTAATTTAATCCCGCAAAAGCGGGATTTTTTTTAAGAATATGTGCCTGTGGTATGCATAAGTGGTGTGTTGTATAATTCAAAGTATAAAAAGGGGGAATTAATGAAATCTTTTTTTACTTTAGTTATAGCAATACTTATTTCTTTTATTCCAGGTGCAATAGGGGTATTGTTTACCCCGGTAACTGGACATACAGACATGTGGTTCAATTCTTTGACCCAATCTGCACTGACACCGGCACCGATTGTGTTTAGTATTGCCTGGACCATACTTTATACTTTGTTGGGTATCGCGTTGTATTTGGTGTGGAAAACAAAGCGCGAAGATGCACGTGCGTGGGTTGGTGCGTCTGAATGGTTGTTCTTTTTCCAGATGGTATTAAACGCATTATGGAGTTATGTGTTCTTTGGTTTGCACAGACCAATGTTAGCGGTGTTTGTGTTGGCGGGTTTAATTCTTGTCACGTTATATATGGCACGTGAATTTGAAAAAGTTAGTCGAGCAGCATACTTTTTAGTATGGCCATATATTGCATGGTTGTTGTTTGCGTTTTACCTAAATGGGGTTATTGCGTGTCTGAATTAAATCTTTAAAATTTTTGTTTTGGCGTCGCCCATGTTTAACCGTTTCAGTCCCAGTTCTTCGATGTAGTCGGGACTGTTTTTTTGGACTAAATCAATATGTTTTTGCAATTGTTCCAGTTTTGTTTGTTCTTGGATTAATTGTTCTTGGGCGGAATTCAAACGCCATATGTTAACAATAAAACCTTGGAGTGTGGTTTTTCCTGTAAAGATACCAATAGACCAAAATACAGCTACGATGGTTAAAAAAACACCGACCTTGCCATGAAAACCGGCAACCCATGCGCGACCCATAAATGCAAATAAATTTTTGATTTTCTCTTTCATACGTGTCATTATATCATAAATGTTTGAAAAAAATAATCTTTTTGTTGCACCTCTTGCTGGAATTACAGATAGACCGTTTCGGTCTATGGTGCGCCAGTTTTCGCCTGATGTATCGTTGGTGACGGAAATGATTTCGTGTCATTCGTTGGTTGAACAACATAAAAATTGCCCAAGAAATTTTGATAGGTATGATGATGAAGGAAATATAGGAACACAAATTTTTGGCGCTGATGTTAATTTGATGGCTGATGCTGCACGAATTTTACAAGATAATGGCGCAAAATGGATTGATATAAATATGGGGTGCCCTGTGCCCAAGGTCGCAACGCGTGCTGGTGCAGGGGCTTTTTTAATGCGTAATCATAAATTAGCAGGGGATATTATGCGTGCAGTTGTGCGTGCAGTTGATATTCCTGTGTCTGTTAAAACAAGATTAGGTTGGGACAGTGCCAATGTTGATTGGCGTGAACTGGTGGATATTGCCGCAGATTCTGGGGTCGCATTTGTTGCTTTACATGGTCGGACACGTGCTGCTGGATATACGGGTGCTGCGGTACATCCAGATGTAAAAGATTGTCCGATACCTGTTATTGCCAATGGTGATATAAAAACACAGGACGATGTAATACAGATGGAAAAATTGGGGTATGCCGGGGTTATGGTTGGACGTGCTATGTTGGGTGCACCGTGGAAGTTAGAAGAAATTACAGGTGGCACAAAATCAATAGATTTAGGCAAGATTGTATTACAACATTTGAATTTGGTTATTGATTATTATGGTGCACGTACAGGTGTTCCTTTATTTAGAAAACATGCTGCGTGGTATTCTGCAGGATTGCCTGGTGCCAGTGCTTTTCGTGTGGCTGTTAATCAGATTACAGATGAAAAGGAATTAAAAGATAAAATATCTGAATTTTGGGGTTGCGTTGCGGAAATATAACGGTATCATATAGGTAAAACTAACTGTATCCAAAGGGTGTATAATATGAACGAAGAAAAAATTGTTGAAAAAAAGGTAGAGTTGACTGCGGGTGATATGTTGCGTAATGCACGTACCCAGGGGCGCAGAAAACGTGAAATTAGCACAATCGCAAAACAGTTGTGTATATCAGAAGAATTTTTAGAGGCTTTGGAAAATTGTGATTATAAAAAGATTCCTGAAATTGTTTATGTTTTGGGTTTTGCTAGAAATTATGCTATGGAATTAGGTTTGGATCCTGATGAAATTGTTAACAAGATAAAATCTGAATTGGGAATTGAACCAGAATGTGAAACGCCAATCACAAATGATGATTTAGAGGAACGTAATAAGAATTCTGAATTCAAGGCAAAAATGCAAGAATGGATGCGTGTATCTATTGAATATGTGCGCAACCATTGGTTATGGTTTGCTATTGGTGGTGGTATTATCGTTTTGGCAATGTTGGTGGTAATTATCTTTGGCGGTTCAGGAACAGATACAAATGTTGAAGATACGGCTAAAAAAACAGTGGTTGAACAAACTGCACCAGCGGTTCAGGAACCTGTGTACAATATTCCTGTGCGTGAACGTTTCGGCAAGGAAAATATGGCCAAAGCCAAGGTTGTTATCCAGGCTATTGAAGATTCTTATGTCGGTGTCGAAGATTCCAAAGGTCGTGCAGTATTTGGAAAAACTTTGGTTGCAGGTGATGTTTATTATGTGCCTGTGTCTGACAAGTACAAGGCAAAATTTGGTAATGCTGGTGGTGTCGATATTTGGGTTGATGGTGTTTTGGCTCCCAAGGTTGGCGCAAATAAAACATCTAAAAAAGATGTTTCGTTGAATCCAGAAAGTTTAATGAAAAAATCAAAATAAAAAAGTAATTTAGGTGTAATGATTTTTTTCATTACACCTGTTGTTTTTTTTAATAATTTGTTTATATTTAGTTCGTCATGACCGGAGTAATAAAAATTCGCGGAGCACGCGAAAATAATCTTAAAAATGTTGATTTAGACATACCAAAAAATAAATTGGTGGTGTTTACTGGTGTTTCTGGATCAGGAAAATCATCGTTGGCATTTAATACTATTTATGCCGAAGGTCAACGCCGTTATGTTGAATCTTTGTCTTCGTATGCGCGTCAATTTTTGGATATGCAGAAAAAACCGGATGTTGATTTTATTGAAGGATTGGCACCAGCTATTTCTATTGAACAGAAAACAACGTCCAAAAATCCACGTTCAACAGTTGGAACGGTTACGGAAATTTATGATTATTTAAGATTGTTATGGGCACGTATTGGGGTGCCTCATTCCCCGGTAACGGGTTTGCCGATTAAGTCGCAAACTATTGCGGAAATGGTCGATTGGACAATGAAGATTCCTGATGGCGTGCGTTTTTATGTTATGGCACCGTTGGTACGTGAACGCAAAGGTGAATATCGTAAGGAATTGGCTTTTTTGGTAAAGCAGGGTTATACCCGGGCAATTATTGATAATGAATTGGTGGATTTGGCGTCTGCACCGGTATTAGATAAAAATAAAAAGCATAATATATTTGTGATTGTTGATAGATTGCAAATGATTAAACCAGATGCAGAAAATATTGATGAATTTAAATCAAGATTATATTCTTCGTTCGAAGGTTCTTTGCGTTTGGTTCCGGGGGTTGTGTTGGTACGTCGTTTGGATACAAATGAAGATACTTTGTATTCTCAAAATTATGCATGTCCGGTTAGTGGGTTTACAGTACCAAAAATTGAACCCAGATTATTTTCTTTTAATGCACCAATTGGGGCTTGCCCAGAATGTGGTGGTTTGGGTGTTCAATTAAATATTTCACCGGATTTGGTTGTGCCGGATCCTTCGAAATCTATTTTGGCTGGGGCGATTGCACCTTGGTCGCGTGGCGGTATGTTGACCCAATATGACCATTTATTGGATGCTTTGCATAAAAAATATAAAATTCCTTTGTCGAAACCGTGGCATAATTTAACCCAAGAGCAAAAGGATATAATTTTATATGGTTCTGGGGACGAAGAAATACGCATAAATTGGAATGGCTTTGTGTATTCTAAACCGTTTGAGGGTGTAATTCCAAATCTGGAACGCAGATTAAAGGAATCTGATTCTGAATCCATGCGTGCGGAATTGAGTAAATATCAATCGACCAAGCAATGCCCAATGTGCCATGGTAAACGTTTGAATATTCAGGCTTTGTGTATCAAGATAAATGGTTTTGATATTATTGATGCATGTGATTTGTCGGTAAGTGATTCTTTGCGCTGGTTTAATGATTTGCCAAATCATTTGTCACAAAAAGAAAATGATATTGCGCGAATTGTTTTGCGTGAAATTACAGACAGATTACATTTTTTGGAAAATGTTGGATTGGGGTATTTGACTTTATCCAGAATGGCAGGAACATTATCTGGTGGCGAATCACAACGTATTAGATTGGCATCGCAAATTGGTAGTGGTTTGTCGGGGGTTTTATACGTGTTGGATGAACCGTCGATTGGTTTACATCAAAGTGATAATGACAAGTTATTAGATACACTGAAAATGTTGCGTGATAAAGATAATACTGTCATTGTTGTTGAACATGATGAAGACGCAATGCGGGCTGCGGATTATTTGGTTGATATTGGTCGTGGTGCGGGTATAAATGGCGGAAATATTATTGCCGCAGGAACACCACAGCAAGTAATTGATACACCAGATTCTATTACAGGACAATATTTGGCAGGCGTTAGAAAGATAGAGGTTCCACCAAAACGCAGGGCAGGAAACGGTCAATCTATCAAGGTAACTGGTGCGCGTGCAAATAATTTGAAAAATATAGATGTAGAAATTCCTTTGGGTAAATTTGTTGCGTTGACAGGTGTTTCTGGGTCTGGAAAATCGACATTGTTATTGGATACATTATATCCGGCTTTGATGCGTATATTATATAATTCCAAGTTAGAGGTTGGGGCACACGATATAATTACAGGAATGGAAAATGTTGATAAAGTGGTTGATATAGACCAGTCGCCTATTGGACGTAGCCCGCGTAGTAATCCTGCAACGTATACAGGTGTTTTTACGGATATTCGTGATTTCTTTGCAGAATTGCCCGAAGCCAAGGCGCGTGGGTATTCTTCGGGGCGTTTTTCGTTTAATGTCAAAGGTGGGCGGTGTGAGGCATGCCAAGGTGATGGGCAAATTAAAATTGAAATGAATTTCTTGGCAGATGTTTATGTGGAATGTGATAAGTGTCATGGAACGCGTTATAACGAAGAAACGTTGGCTGTAAAATATAAAGATAAATCTATTGCGGATGTGTTAAATATGACTGTCGAAGAGGCATATAGATTTTTTATCAATGTCCCCAAAATTGCTCGTAAATTAGAATTGTTGAAACGTGTGGGATTGGAATATATTAAATTAGGACAGAGTTCTTTGGATTTATCTGGTGGCGAGGCACAACGTATTAAATTGTCCAAAGAATTAAGTACACGTAGTACAGGTCAAACAATTTACATTCTGGATGAACCAACAACGGGTTTGCATTTTGAAGATATTAAAATGTTGCTGAATGTGTTGCAGGAATTGGTTGATCAGGGAAATACGGTTGTGGTAATTGAACATAATTTGGATGTCATAAAGTCTGTGGATTGGATTATTGATTTAGGCCCATCTGGGGGTGATGGCGGTGGTCGTGTTGTTGCCACAGGAACCCCAGAACAGGTTGCAACTGTGCCTGAATCATTGACGGGGCGGTATTTGAAAAAGTATCTGGACAAGTAATAAAGTTTTGGTAAAATTTTAAGCAACAAAAGGAGTGAACGATGTTCGGTTTTGGTAAAAAGAAAACAGAAACCAAAAAAATTGAAAACGCATCAGAATCAATGGATGATGTAAAAATGCCTTCGGGTATGAAAGAAACCGCTGAACGTATGATGTCCGGGCAATTTGATATGAATGATATGTTGGCACAATTAAAACAAATTAAAAAAATGAGTAATTTTAGTGGGTTGTTAAAAATGGTGCCAGGAATGAGTGGTGCTGTTAATGCCATGAAAGAAAAAATCAAAGACGGCAGTGTTGATGCCCAAATTAAAATATTGGAAGCAATGACTGCCGAAGAACGTGCTGATCCAGAAAAGATTTTCGCAAATGCAAAAACACGTATTTCTGAAAAGGCAGGTTGTACTGTTCGTGATGTTGAACATATTATAAAACAGTACTTAAATATGAAACGACAAATGGCAATGATTCAACGCATGGGGGGAATGGAGGCGGTGATGCAACGTATGCAACAAGGCGGCGGTGTGCCAGGAACCCCCGGAGGAATCAAATAATGAAAAAAACACAAATGTTAAGACCTATTGCGGTTGGTGACATTTATCCTGTGAAATCACAATCTAGAATGGGTGGTGATTGTTTAAAAGGGTGTCGTGTTGAAGTTACATATGAAGGTGTGGCACCAATTTGCAAACGAACATTGGGACAAATGGGATTGTTTAATCCTGGGTATGGTGTTTCGTGTTCAAAGGTGGTTGTGGATAGTAATCGTAGTAACACAGTTGTTGAATACCTTTTTCCTGAAGGTGTGTTGTTTCCGGAACCTTTTGCACGTGCAAAAAAATTTTGTGATGTGGTGAAAGGGGCAATTGAAAATTTTCATCCTGTGCGTGTTTCGAATCTTAGAGAAGAAATGGCATTGAATTTTTTTGATGAATTATATGTCTCGGGTTGTTCTGTGACGGTCAATTATCCAATTGCCGCGTATGACAACCCATTTTTTAAGAAATTTATAGAACGTGGTCAACCCAGGGTTGTAAAAGTGTATCTGAATAAAGATACTGGGGTGGCTGGTGTTGAATATTTTATTAAAAAAGGAAAAGAAGAAACTGTCGGCAGCATTTATAATCGTATGAATGATTTTCGTGACGATATGTTGAAACGTATACCTCGTGAAAATATTAAATAAAAATAAATCTTCGGTTGTGTGGATTTAACGCCAGGTGGCTGACCCGTATGTGGAACGCGCACATTATGTTCCAGAGTATTTTGGTGGCACGCGTTGAAGAAACAAAATAAAAGGAGTGAAAAATGTCTAAATTTTTGAAAGAAAAATGGAATAATGTTCGTGCCACAAAACAAGCAAAAAAAGATGCGATATCGGAAATAAGCGTATTGTCGAGTACAGAATACGATGATGTCTGTATCCAAGATGTTATACAAACTGAACTGATGCAGCGGAACCCTGGTAATACAGAAATACCATTAGCATTGAGAAAATATTGCAAACATTTTGATGAAAAGCGCGTATGTGATAATGTGGATTGCCCTATGCATGATAAAAATGAGCAATATATTGCAACACGTTTAGAATATAAACGGGCGCGAGGTGAATTTTTCAATATTCTATTTCATGGTCGTAAAAATTACTTTGATAAATGATAAAAAGCGGGTATATTAGGGGTGTAGAGGAATAAAATATGGCCGAAAAGTTGGTTGATATATCATCGGTTGATCCTGTGTATAATAAAAAGGGCACCAAAATTATTGGTTGGAAGTTCAGTGCAACATACATAATTATGATACCTATGACGCGGCCTAGTAAGTTATGTTTTTATTCAACCAGGGTTCAAGAATATAGTTTTTGTAATCTTTTTGGTTTGGGATACACATTGGCGCAAAAGGTACGAGATAGAAAATTGGCAGAAGTGCAGAGGTAATATGATGAAAAGACGAAAAGCTCAACCCGTTCAAGTATCACAATGTAATCCTGTTTATATTAACGGAAAGTTGAAATATTGGAATTTGTCTGTGGAATATTTAGGTGATTTGCGTTTGCCAAATCAACAGTTTTTACCGCGTGATTTTGGTGAATATGGTGTCGTTTTAAATCCTGTTATTTCTGTGCGTAAATTGCGTTATGTTAATACTGTAAAATATGATAATAATACTGGAAATACAAAATTGACTTACGTTTTTCGTGACGGTCTTTTTGGGCGTGGTGCGGAAAAAGCATGGCAATTAAGAATATGGATGTTGGCGAGAATCAATGAAAATATTAAATAAAAAAATTGCTGCACATAAATCTTCGGCTGATTGGATTCGTCGTCAGGCGGCTGATCCTTATGTTGAACGTGCACATCGTGATGGATATCGTGCACGTGCTGCATATAAACTGATTGAAATGAACGACAGATTCCATTTTTTGAAAAATGGTCAAGTTGTTGTTGATTTGGGGGCGGCACCGGGGTCTTGGTCACAATATATTGCACGTGATTTTCCAAAATCTAGGATATTTGCTATGGATTTGTTGGAAATTACCCCAATTAATAATGTGGAATTTTATCAGGGTGATTTTACGACTGATGCCGCTTTGCAGTGGTTGGAATCTAAATTAAATTTGCCACATGATGTTGAAGGTTGCGGCACCGCGGATGTCGTTGTTTCTGATATGGCGCCAAATACTGTTGGACATAAAAAGACAGATCATTTGCGTCAAATGGTGTTGTTGGAATATGCATTTGATTTTGCGGTACGCGCATTAAAGGTCGGTGGGACATTTGTCGCAAAATCTTTTACAGGTGGCACAACAAATGATTTGTTAAAGCAAATAAAAGAAAGATTTGAAAATGTACATCATATAAAACCACCTGCGTCTCGCAAAGATTCTGTTGAAATGTTTATTGTTGCCACCGGATTCAAAGGGTAGTTTGTTATGGAATATAAAAATGTTGTTTTGAAATTTGGTGGGTCGGTTATACCTGATGAAAATGGAATATATCAAGTTGCCAATATTATACAGAATTTGTCGTTAAAGTATAATGTAATGGCTGTGGTTGTGTCTGCTATGGGTAAGACGACAAATAATTTAGATGCATTGGCTCATCGGGTTGAAAAAAATCCAAATGTTCGTGAATTAGATGCTTTGTTGGCAACTGGTGAAATGCAGTCTGTGGCTTTGTTATCGATGCGATTAAATGGTATAGGGGTTCCTGCGGTAGGATACAATGCATATCAATGTAAAATTGAAACAGATGATAATTTTGGAAATGCTAAAATTCGGCATATGGGTATGGAACACATAAATCATTTGTATGGGATGCCAATTATTGCAGGTTTTCAGGGTATAACAGAACGTGGTGAAATCACAACATTGGGGCGTGAGGGTTCGGATATTTCAGCGGTTATGATTGCAGTGGCATGTGGTGCAGATTTTTGTTGGTTTTTCAAGGACGGTGGTGGAATTTATGATAAAAACCCAAATAAAGAACCAGATGCTCGTTTGTTTAGGAAAATATCATATACAAAAATGTTAGATTTATTGAATCAGGGGCGCGGTCAAGTTTTACATAAAAGTAGTGTCAGTTTGGCACAAGAATACAAAATGCCTTTGTTTGTATCAGGTATGAAAAATCCAGATGTTGGGACAATGATTGTTCCACGTGTTCACAGTAAAACATATTAAATTTTTATCATATTTTGTGCTTTTTTGTGGTATAATCCCTGTGATAAGAAATGGAATTTTTATGGCAGAAGTAAATACAGATGCAGTTTATAAAAAAATAAAAAAACAAAATGGCGAGGGTGTTGCCAAAGTAATCCGCGAAGCGGTGTTGTTGGACGTGCCAAATATTGTGCATATTTTGGAATTTGCTGGAAATAACCCAAATGAAGTGCAAGAACTGGTTCCGATTATTCGTGAAATTTATAAAACGCAGAAAAAATCAGAGTACAAAACAGATAAAAATCCATTGGAATTATTATCAGATGCGGGATATGATGCTTTTGTCGTAGAAAATGCAGAACAAAAAAATTCAATTAAGAAATATTTTCGGTCGGGTGAAGAATTATGCACATTTGGTGACCCACATCGTCATGAAAATTATTATATAATTCATGCAGTTAAACGTGGTGCTGATAAAATAAAACCATCAGATAATCCAGAACGTCAGGATGAATATGGAACGTCCGTTATATCAATCCAAATTGCAAAAGATGGTGGTTTTATATCAATAAAAAATCGGTATAACCATACAGTAAATAATCCTGACAATACGTTTGATAGTAATCCAGATAAAATTATTCCTGGACTAACGAATTCTTTGAAAAGATATTTTCATGTGTTCTTTAATACCGCAGAAAGTGAAATGCCAGACAATTTTCGTATGGTGAATGATCGGTTGGTACGATATAATTATGAAATACATAATATTTATTTTGGACCTGATTATTATTTTTCAGGCAGTGAAATTACCAGATTAAACAATGATTATGAATTGATGTTGGATTGTTTTATTTTGGATACGCGAAATGGGAAAATACAAAATCCAGCAGAATTAAATTCTTGGAATTATCCAGTGGATACGACATATAGATTACTTGTTGATTTGTTACAAGAAAAGAAATTAAAGGTTAAGTTAAATCCGGATAATAAAAAAGAAAAAATTGTGTTGGTTGATGGAATTGATTTGATGCATGTGATGAATGGACAAATGACAGAATTGTTTTTGCCAGGAATTAAAAAAACAGATCATGATTTGTTCGGTTTTGCATATGGATTAAAAAAACTGAGTATGCCTGATGTTCGTGCAATTGGTGATAATTTTTTACTGGGAAATACTGTGTTGGATTCGTTATATATGCCAAAATTACAACGAACCGGTAAAGATTTTTTAACTGGTAATCAAAATTTGTCCGAATTAAATTTGCCTGAATTGGTTGATATGGGTCAGTATTCTTTGCAAAACAATCATAATTTGGTTTCTATAAATTGTCCAAAGGTTGAATGGTTGGGACATTTGAGTTCTGACCAACCAAGATTAAAGTATTTTTATGCGCCATATTTAGATCATAATCAATTGGAATGGTTTGTGCGAAGTGCAGTTCAAAATGAAAATTATGAAATTGCTTTCGCTATAGCAAAAGAGAAAGTTCATCAAAAAATAGATGCGATGACTGACGATGCAAAATTTCATATCGCCTTTTTGCACAAGAAATATCAGGCAAACAACGAATAAGAAAGGGAATTTTTATGGTAGAAATTGATACAAATGCGGTTTATAAACAATTAAAAAAACAAAATGGCGAGGGTGTTGCCAAAGTAATCCGCGAAGCGGTGTTGTTGGATGTACCAAATATTGTGCATATTTTGGAATTTGCTGGGAATAATCCAGATGAAGCACGTGCGTTAATTCCTTTTATTCGTGAACGTTATAAAGCCAAAACAAAATCAGAAATTTTTGTAGATAAAAATCCGTTGGAATTGTTAAGTGATGCTGGATATGATGCGTTTGTTGTAGAAAACGAAGCACAAAAAAATTCAATTAAAAAATATTTCCGGTCGGGCGAAGAGTTATGCACTTTTAGTGATCCCGATAGGCATAAAAAATTTTATATGATTCACGCGGTTAAACGTGGTGCTGATAAAATTAAACCGGCGGCAAATCCGATGCGTCAAGATGAATATGGAACGTCTGTTATATCAATTCAAATTGCCAAAGAGGGCGGTTTTATATCAATAAAAAATCGTTATAACCATACGGTGAATGACCCAGATGCAACATTTAGTAATTATCCTGATTTCATTATTCCAGGGCTAACAAATTCATTAAGACAATTTTTTAATGTTGATTTTGATGTGACAGAAAGTTTGTTGCCAAATGGTTTTTGTTCTATTAACGGACAAATATTTAAATTTAATTACAGAATATGGGGAAGCATTCCGGGAAAGACGGAGTCTGGATATTATGGATATGGTGATGGTTTTTATTTTTATGGCGATAATGTTATAAAATTAAATCGTGATTATGAAATAATGCTGGAAAATTATGTCTTGAATCTTCGTGAAGGGACATTAAAGGATTTGATAAGACATGCATCCAAAGGCCCAACTGAATTTGAACAACAACGGCATCAAAGAAAATTGGAAACCAGGATTTTATTAGAAAGGTTTTTCAAGGGTAAAAATATAAAAGTCACTATTAATTCAGAAAATAAACATGAAAAAATTATATCTGCGGATGGTGTTTGGGTGGCCAAGGTTGTTGATGGCAAAATGATTGAACTGAATTTACCAAATATTACAGAAGTTGGAGATGATTTTTTAAATGATGCCGGACATTTAAAAAAATTGTATATGCCAGATTTGGAAAAAGCAGGTAAAATGTTTTTGTGGAATGTTTATTCAATAACACAGGTGCATTTGCCAAACTTAAAAGAGGTTGGCTATTCGTTTATACCTAATGGTGCGTTGAGCCAAATAGAATTACCAAGTTTAAAACGATGTGGTGATGGATTTTTGGAACATAATAATTCTTTGACGGAATTGTATTTGCCAGAATTACAATATGCCGATGGTAGGGAATTTTTACCTGACAATTGTGTGTTGCGTCGTTTGGATTTGCCTAAATTGAAAAAGATACCAGAATGGTTTTTATTAAAGAACACAGTTCTGGAATATTGTAATTTGCCCAGTGTGCAGAAATCTGATAGTAAAAAATTACGGCATGTGCGGTATGTTGTTGCCAAAAATAAATTAAAATCTGGATTAAAAAGGGTGTTTTTACCGCAGAAAGCGCAAAGTTATAGTAAATAAGTTATGCAACAAAAGAATGAAAAATCTTTGAAAGATAAAAAAGAAATGCAAGAAAAGCCATCTTTTCAACGACGTTTTTTTGTATGCGTATTTAATTTGTTTTTAATATCTGTTGTGTTTATTTGTGGTTATGTTGGTGTTGTGTATTTGCGTATGCCTTCGTTGGATGCGATATTGCATGAAACGCGTTTGCCTACAATTGTTTTTCTGGATAATACAGGGAAAGAAATTCGCAGTTCTAATCGTATTATGGGGACCCCGGTCAGTGTTGATACATTGCCACCACATGTATGGCAGGCGATTGTTGCAATCGAAGATAAACGATTTTTTGAACATGGACCCATTGATATGCGTTCGACGGCACGTGCACTGTTTGTTAATTTGTTCAAAGGACGTTTTGCAGCAGGTGGTTCCACTATTACACAACAGACAGCGAAAAATATATTCTTGTCACGCGACAAGAAAATTTCTCGTAAGGTTCAAGAGTTAATTTTGTCCCAATGGTTAGAAAATCGTTTTTCTAAAAATCAAATTCTGGATTTGTATATGAATAGGGTTTCGTTGGTTGGTGGAATGCGTGGAATTGATGCGGTGGCGCGGACTATGTTTGGGGTATCTGCGCGTGATTTATCTGTGGCACAATCTGCGCAAATTGCGGCGATGTTAAAAGCACCAACATTATATAGCCCACTAAAAAATCCGGATAAAAATATTGCACGTTCACGTGTCATTTTGGCAGAAATGGTGCGCCAAAAATATATTTCATTAGATACAGCAAGAAGTGCGGCGGCGGAATTAAAACCAGCGGTCGGTGCGCGTGATACAAATATATATCGTTATTGGACAGATTATGTAATGGAAGAATTAGATTCTGTTGTTGGCGGATTGGATAGTGATGTTTATGTTTATACCACTTTGGATAAAAAAATACAAGAACGTGTTGCCGCGGTTTTGCCAAGGCATACTGGTGAATACCAGGGGGCTGTTTTGGTTATGGAACGTGGTGGCGCGTTGTTGGCAATGGCTGGTGGGGCAGATTACCAGACAAGTCAGTTTAATAGGACATTGGCGATGCGTCAACCCGGCAGTGCGTTTAAGCCTGTTGTGTATTTAATGGCGTTGGAAAATGGATTAACACCAGATTCTTATGTTAATGATTCCAGGTTTGCGGTTGGTGATTATAACCCTAAAAATTATAATGAACATTATTATGGTGATATTCCTTTGTCGATGGCGTTTGCAAAAAGTGTTAATTCGGTGCCGGTTAAGTTAACCAAGATTTATGGAATTGATTCTGTGTTGGATATGGCTGGACGTTTAGGGGTTGGAACAAAGTTAAAACGCGAATATTCAACTGTTTTGGGTGGCAGTGAAATGACATTATTGGATTTAACAAATATGTATGCTGTGATTTGGAATAATGGGCAATCAGTGCGTCCGTATTCCATTACAAAAATAGTAAAACCAGATGGAACGGTTTTATATGAAAGGAATCCATCAGAACCTATCCAAGTTTTAAAACAAAATACAGTTGATGCAATGACTGAATTGTTGGCTGATGTTGTGGCAAATGGTGGAACAGGACATCGTGCGGCAGCCCCCGGTGTATTGGGTGGAAAAACAGGAACCAGTAATGATAATAGGGATGCATGGTTTGTTGGTGCGACCGACAAAAATATAATTGGTGTTTGGGTTGGAAACGATGATTTTTCGCCTATGTCATCCAAAATAACAGGCGGAACTGTGCCTGCGGAAATATTTCATGATATCGTTAAATAAATTAGTATAAAAATCAGTTTTTTTATGACCGTTTTTATGATATAATTTATACACAAGTGAGTAGAGATGAGTCGTTTCTTTCGTGGCTTTTTTATATTGACATTGTGTAGTTCTGTGATGCCTGCATTTGCTAATTGGCAGTATCCTGGACAGTATCAGCGCGATTCGTGGGCGGGTGATGATGGTATGCGTTTTGTGATGTCTTTGCGTGGTGGTATGGCGTATGGTAAGGGTTCAATTGCAAATGACATTGGGGGATTAACAGGTTCATATGTTAGAAATACTATTACCGGTGATATAGATACGCGTGCGTGGTTTAATGCGGCATATCCTAATGGTAATCCTGATTATGAAGATGCAGGTTATGGTCGTTTGGGTGATTTGCCCGCAGCAGAAAATTACAAGGCGGTTTCATTTATTGCGGGATTCAGTGCAGGGTTAACTATGCCGGATACACCACAATGGCGTGTGGAATTTGGTTTTGATCATATTGCCGAGGCCGATTATAATAAAAATCCATTATTTGATGGTTCGTTACATTTGACATCTGGGTATGTGGTTGATGCACAAAGTGGTGGTGTTCAATCTTCGTTATCTACGGATGTGTACAGTGTTATGGCTTTTTATGATTTCTTTGACGGAATAAAAAAACCGGTCAGAACAATGATTCCATATGTTGGGGCAGGTGTGGCATATGCTGATACAAAAACTATTTTGCAATTAACAGATTCTTATGGTGATTTGTCGGATGTTTATGAATTGCAAAATTTTGGTATTGTTGATGAATATGGGGTTATAAAGTTTAATAAATCAGAAACACACAGTTCTAATTTTGCACCAATACTTTCGGTTGGTTTTTCTTATGGCGTAAATGACAGGGTGTTTTTAGATGCTGGTTTGCGCGGTATGTATATTTCCAAGGTTAAATGGCAATTAACCAGTTTGGATGATGAACGTCGTCGTGATTGGTTTAGTGCTGAAAAAATGATGTATATTACGGCTATATTTGGTATGCGTGTAGAGTTTTAGAAAATAATACTTGCATTTGTAAAAAAATTATGTCATTATAGTCGCACGATACGCGAGCGTAGCTCAGTTGGCTAGAGCGCAACCTTGCCAAGGTTGAGGTCGAGGGTTCGAGCCCCTTTGCTCGCACCAGAATTTTAGAAAACACCCGTTTGGGTGTTTTTTTGATTCTGTCGACAAAGGGGTGAGAACCCGCAGGGTTGCGAGGCGAGGTTATGAAATAACCGAAGTACTTTGCGAAGCCCAAAGTTTTAACACCCGAAAGGGTGTTTTTTTATTGGCAAAGGGGCGATATCGGGCCCCGCAAAATTCTGAAATTTTGTGGGTGATTAGTTCCGCAGGATGGCGAAATGCTTTTTTGTCCAAAATTCTTGATATTTCAGTTTTTTTTGATATTTTTACTGTGGGTATAGTGATTAAAAAGGGTAATGAAATGACAAGAAATGAAGTGTTATGTAAAGTTCTTGAAATTGTAAATGAGCATAAAGCACACAACTTTCCAGAAGCCACAGAGAACAGCCGGTTTGCCGAAGATTTGGGAATGGATTCGTTTGATATAGTTGAAACTTGTTGGGATATACAACGCGTCTTATTAGATATTGATTTTGATTATGATGATTGGGATGCTATCAAATTTAATACTACATCAGTTAAAGATGTGGTAAATTTAGTATGTAAAAATTTAAATATTCCGGTTAATAATGCCGAAAAAAAATCAAATCTGAAATTAAATATGTTATACCCAATTATTGCGGGGTTGTTGTTTACGGGATGTGGTTTTGTTGAATGCAAGGACAATGTTGTTGTGGTGCCTGGAAAAAATAAAATCATTGTCAAAGATGTCAAAGACGGTCAGGAAAGAATATTTTTTACAAATAAATCAGATAACCGTTTTCAGGGGCTGAATGTTGGTGATACCATCAACGTGCGCAGACGCAGAGGTTATGGTGATTATGATTATTATAGAGTTTTTGATGATGATAACAAGTATATCCATATTGATGTGAATGATTTACATGTTGTGCGAGAAAAATTTAGATTTGATTCTATTAAAAACGCGATGTTAAGGGACAGTGTTGCACAAAACAAAAGATAAAAGGGGGTATAAGATATGAAACGCAAACAAATTCAATATGCGCAACCATATAAAATTCGCAGTGTTCAAAGTGTTTTTAATGCGGATAATGGTGTTGCAGGATATGATGTAGAGGTTTGTTTTAACGGAACCACAAATATTCCACAACCTCGTTGGGCGGATCCTGAAAATATCTATGCGTACCAAGATGTTAACGCGGGAACCAGTCGTGTGGTTTATTATTTCCCTTTTGTTGGACATGGTGTAATAAACTGGGGCAAGATTGCGGCAAAACATTGGTTCAGAAAAATGCTGAAACAAATGGGGACATGTGTTGTGTTTGACGCGCAGGGTAATCAAAGATAAAAGGTAATAAAATGTCTGAATGGGGTATTGAACAACACAGTACTTTTGGAAATGCCGGCGGTTGTTTTGTCGATTGTCTTTCTTGTGTTGGTGCAGTCGCGATTATTGTTGGATTGGCAACTATTGATAGCAAGCAAGATAAACCAAGAGCAAAAGATAAAGCGCAACCAAAAGTGGAATCTGTTGAACAAAATGCCGTTGCTATTCCTCGGGATACGGCGATGTTTGTTCCTGCAAATGATGCGGTCTTTCGTGATATAGAAAAGCAAAACGAATTTTTGTTGCAAAAAACCGCCCGCGAAATAAACGAAATCGACAGATTATCACGTATGCACAGCCACACAAGATAAAAAAGGAAACAATCATGGCAGATATTCCAAATACAGAATACATTACAATTAACAAAGACGGAATTTTCGTTGGTGGAAAACCTGCAGAAACATATCGAGGTGAGGAAATATTGTTGCTGAATGGTGTGCAAAAAAATTTTGCAGATATCCAAAGATTAAATGAAACCGTTGCAGAATTGCATGTGTTGTCATCGGAAACACGTGGTGAATATGTCAAGGTGGGTAATCCATCAGGAAACCATGGCCAAAATGCATGGTGTCGGGTAAAATTTAATGATGGGCGTGTTGCTTCGTGGGTGTTCTGCAACGCGTACAGTTCGGCGGCCAATTGTGCGTTCTACTGTGCGTACGTCTGCGCGGGCAACGTTCGCGGGTTTGCGAACTTCCGTTCGGCGGTGTTGGGTGCGGTTGATAAAGAAAAAACACCACAAACACCAATAAACCCTGTTGTGGTTGCTGCAAACAACAACGCACAAAACAAAAGATAAACGGTTTATAAAATGACAGAATCTGATATGACCCCAAATATAATTAAAAAGTTCGTAAAACGTATTACGTACGCACCTTATATATGCAAAATACCACGTCGTGGAATACAAGAAATAACATGTTATCCTGATGCAATAGTGCTTCACTTTAATGGAAAAAGAATAGGATACTCTGAACGCGAAAAAACAATGATTGTTCTGCCGGGTGTTCGCGGAAAAGATGGTATATGTTCTGCTCAAACTGCTGTGGCAAACTATTTATTACAAAAAAAGAAACGTGAACAAAAGATAAAAGGTTCGTAAAATGACAGATATTAAAAATACAGCATATATCACAATTAATAAAGATGATGTTTTTGTTGGTGGGAAACCGGCGATAAAATATCGTGGGGTAGAAATAGCGTGGACTGAATATTTATGGGAACATTTTGAAGCAATACAAAAAATGCATCCAGATATTATGGAAATGCACGCCCTATCATCAGAAACACGTGGTGAATATTGCGTGGTTGGTAACCCGTCGGCAAAACACGGTTACAACGCATGGTGTCGTGCAAAATTTAATAATGGACATGTTTCCCCATGGGTGTTTGTTAGAGAGTGTGATTCAATGGATGAATGCGCAAGTCGTTGTGCATATCAAAGTCTGGATGGCTTTCGTATTTCTGCACAAATGCGTTCTGCTGCTTTGGGGACACCAGATCATTTGATAAAGGTATTAAAAGACGTGGATTTATCTAACTGTGTTGGGAAACCTGTGCAATTAAACGGTTATAAAATCATTGTTGAAAAAATTGCTGAAACACAACAAATCAAAAGATAAAAAGGGAAATAAAATGTCTGGTTCATACAGTGTGTTTGACGAAAATGGACACTATAAACCTGGAACTTATAATAACGGTTATGGGGCAAAGATAGGGTGGCCAACAGAAAAATATTCTAAACATGATGCCGGTGCTTTAGATAATCAATCCGGCAAAAAATCTGGTGGTGGTATCGGTATTGAATATGATTTTTTTGTTGTTTTTTGTTGTGCAGCAATTTTTTTGACCACTGTTATCTGTGTTGGTAATCCATTTGTTTGTGAACATAAAGATAATAAAAAAACAGAAAATACAAAAAATGTTGATAAAGTCAGTCATGATGAAAAATATAATAAATCAACATTGTTTATAACTTCTTGGGCATTAAATCAGAAAATTAAATGATAAAAAGGCAAACAAATGTCAGGGGATTTTTATTGCATTATCGAACACGAACCAATTGAAATACCGGTTGCAACAGTGACTGTTCCGCGGACAAAGCATAAAGAAAGTAAAGATAATGCATCACATAGTGGTGATGATTTTTCTTGTCCTTATGATTTAAAATATTGTGTCGAAACGATAAATGCGTATCAAAAATTTGAAGAACGTGTTAGGAATGCTTTTGAAACAGGCAGTGAAGAATTGATTTTTCAACAAGATGGTTTTAGTGTTGATTGTCCACCGTGTGATGATGTGATGCGTGCGAATTGTGCGCGTTATAAAATTTGGTGCAAAGCGCAATGTAAACAAAAATAAAGAACCGGTCCATTTGGGCGGTTTTTTATTATAATAATAATTATTGACAATATTTTATTTTGTCTTATAATTATAAGGGCAATTAAAAAAAAGGGTGAAATATGCAAAATAAATCTAGAAAAAGAATATTAAACAATAATACTCGTGATTGGTTGGCGTGTTTATTTGGTAGCGCAGGATTTATAGCGGTTTTATTGGCTGCTGGGACTGATGATTATCGTTTCAGTTCTGAATATAATCCTGAAAAAGATAAAATCGCCAGTACAGAAACCACCACAGCGATGGCATTGGGGGGAACGGCGGCATTGTTGGGCGCAACAATTTTGTTGGCAGGCAAGAAAGAATATTAATCCAGATAATTACAGGGGGGTATCATGGCAAGTACAGGTGCTATTACATCGCAGTATGTAAATTTCATCGGAAACGAAGTTGTCAATAAATTTGGTGGTTCTTACCAGACATATGAAAGTATGGGCAGATTGTGGCGTCAAAAAATGGATTATAATCCAAAAGTTGAAGAATTTGCTGTTTCGCAATCTAAATTATTTTTAAGACTGTTGGATATTCGTGACCAAGGCAACTTTAATATGATGTATAAAGTTTGCTATAACATCGCAGAATATTTGTCAAAATATATTGTCAAAAAATCGCCAGAGTTAACCAGAGCAAAGGTTACAGATACATTGTTAGACGAGTTGTTTTTGCATTCTGACAGATTTGTTGCGAAATTTAACAAGGCTTATAAACGCCCGATTGATATGTCTGATACTAATTATGTGACATATAATCCAGGGGTTATTGCGATGTATAAAGCTATACATGGTACGCAACATTAAAAGGGATTTATTGATGAGAACGTTTAATAACAAAGGCGTTTATGAATCACCATTTAAATATGATCGTGATTTCAAGGTCAGAGTACGTTGTGATGGACTCGATTTACCAGAATATTGTGGCAATTGGAATCAGGCGGGTCATATTATTCCATATCCAGAAACTTTACAAACATATATTTTCCCACTTATAAGATCTGCGGGGCTGGGTGAAGATGGATTGCAATTCGAACGCGAATATATTGTAAGCAGTAAAAGACGCGGATTATTATATCGTGGTGTTAGTAATTTGTTGAGGGCTTTGGATGATATGCCATCGCGTTCGTGGTCTGGAAATGGTTTAAGTTTTGGTGCACATTATCGTATCAAAAATGCCAAAGACTATGAAATTTTTCATGCAAAGATGCTTTATGATGATGGACCATATGGTGAAATAGAATTCGAAGTTGAATATTATGATTCAACTGCTTTGAAATATCGTTATGGTTGGCGCTGTTGGGATGATGAGAAATTTGTCTATGACCTGGATTATGCTGCGATGGATGCAACCACAGATATATTTGGTGTTTTAGAAAATGCAAAAACACGTTATCGTCCATCAAGTGTATTTTTTGACGTCGCTTCTTATATGCAAACTCCAAGATTTATGCGTCCACGCGGCAGTTTTTTAATTCCGTTATTGCCTGGCTCTAATGGGTTAGCGTCGCGCAGGGTGCGTCGTGTATTACACAAAATGAATTATTTGTGTGCGAAATACGAGTGGAATAAATATAATCAAGGTAGATAAAAAAACACCCATTTGGGTGTTTTTTTTGTTGGCAAAAGTCGCTATTTTGTTTATACTTTTTACGAAAGGCAAGGGGTGTATCATGACGCAAATATTATCCGAAGTGTATCTGGATTATTCTGATATTTTAATTAGACCAAAAATGGGTATAAACCTGAATTCGCGCAAAGATGTTAATTTACAAAGATTATTCAAGTTTAAACATGGACAAACACGTACAGGTTTGGGCGTATTTAATGCTAATATGGCGACAGTTGGTAATTTTATTGTTGCAAAAAAATTGTTGCAAAAAGGTATGTTTGCCACAATACACAAACATTATACTGTCGATGAAATAGGAAAGTTTTTCTTGGATGCTAAACAAGAAAATGTTCCATTGGATAATCTGTTCGTGACGATTGGATTGAAAGATATAGACGGACAAATTCAAAAATTAAAAGAATTGGAATCTGGATATGGTTGGAAATCACCACGCAATATCTGTATTGATGCCCCAAATTTTTATATTCAGAAGGCTTTGGATGTTTTGGCACGTGTCAGACAAGAATTCCCTGATGCGGTAATAATGGCTGGAAATATTGCCAGTTCGGATATTTGCCTTAAATTATTAGATTATGCCGATATTATAAAATGCGGTATTGGCAGTGGTTCTGCGTGTTTAACAAGAAAACAAACAGGTTGTGGAACACCAATGGTGTCGTTGATTTTAGAATGCGCGGATATTGCACATTCTGTGGGGGGGCATATTTGTGCGGATGGTGGTATTGTTGATGTTGGTGATATTTGCAAGGCATTGTGTTTGAATTCTGATTTCGTTATGGCGGGCGGTATGTTTGCCGGTACAGACGAGGCCGAAGGACAAATTATCGAGAAAAATTACGAAACATCTGAGATGTTTGATGGAAAACATGTTATTCAAACAAAGTGTTTCAAGGTGTATTATGGTATGTCTTCGGAATATGCAAATAATAAGTTTGCTGGTGGTATGGGGAATTATAAAACATCCGAAGGACGTGAATTGTTAATTCCATATACTGGTTCGATTGATAAAATTTTGCAAGATATCACTGGTGGAATTGCGTCATGTTGTACTTATATTGGTGCCGCTTCGGTTAAGCATATGTCAAAGTGTGCAACAATAATTCAGGTACACAATCAGTTAAATAAAGTGTTTGAAAAATACTCGGTTTAATTTGTTGGTTTTTCTGTTTTTTTGTTGACAATATACGTTTTTAGGCTATGGTACAAAAAACAGGGGTGCCAGTTATGACGTATATTCGTAAACAACAAGAAAATTTTTTCGTATCACAAATTAAGTGGATTATGCAAATCCCAAATCCTGATGTTTATATTTTTCGGTTTATCGAAAAACAGGTCGTGCCGGTTGTAAAAATAATAGTGCATGCAGGTGTGCATCGTTTTGTGTTAGAAGAAATACCTGGTAATAGTTATAGTATTGATGTCGTTGTTGATAATCAAAAAATGTGGATTACATCATCAGATTGTGTGAATGACTTGTTGAATATAAAACAAAAATTGCTGCAATCATATGAAAAATAATATGAATTATGTAACAGGGGGCATATTTTTCTATCTGGGTAGAATGATTTGACAAAATTATATATAAATTATTACTGGACTTTTTATTTATTTCTGGTAATAATCTATTTCGTATTGGTACCCATAAAATCGGGCAGGTAATTATGAAAAGTTTTTTTAAAAAATTTTGGAATTAATGGGTGCGATCTGGATTTATGACGGACGCACTTGTTGGGCGTCCGTTTTTTAATAACCATAAAAAGGAAAAACAATGGCAGAAAACCAAACTATATCAACAAATGAATTAGAAGCCCGCCTGCAAAAGGCAGAAAATATCCGTTTACGTGATGGTGTTGTATGGAAAGATAAATTCGAACGGTCCCATAAAATATGCGATGCACGTAATTTAGAGGATGGTGCGGATGTTAAATTGTGTGGCCGTATTACTGCGTTGCGTTGGCTGGGTAAGTTGATGTTTGGTCGTATTTATGATATCGAAGGCGAAATTCAGTTTTCAATGTCTCGTGAAGAAATCGGTGAAGAAGATTACAAGTTTATGAAGGCTAATGTCGATATGGGTGATTTTATCGGTATTACTGGAACTTTGTATCATACAACCGCGGGTGAACTGACAGTTAAAGTGTCCAAATATGAGATCTTGGCCAAGGCATTGCGTCCTTTGCCAGAAAAATTCCATGGCTTGACGGATATGGAAACGCGTTATCGTCAACGTTATTTGGATATTGTTTCTAATCCTGAATCCAGAAATGCATTGTTGGGACGTTTTAAATTAACACAAAATTTGCGTGATTTTATGAACAGGCATGACTTTTTGGAAATTGAAACACCAATTATGCAAAATATTGCATCAGGTGCAGCAGCAAGACCATTTACAACCCATCATAATGCATTGAATGCTGATTTCCAATTGCGTATTTCACCGGAATTGTTCTTGAAGCAGGCTATTGGCGCAGGATTTGATAGAGTATATGAAGTTGCCAAAGACTTTCGTAACGAAGGTATGGATGCAATGCACTTACAAGAATTTACTATGATTGAGTGGTATGCAGCATATTGGGATTACAAGAAAAATATTCAATTTACTTGGGAAATGGTGCAAGAATTGATTATGAAAGCACGTGGGACTTTGCAAATCGAATATCAAGGAATTAAGTTAGATTTCAGTAAATATGAACTGATTGATTATACAGCCAAAATGAACGAATTGTTTGGTTGCAATATTTTAGACTTTGATGATGTTAATGTGTTGCGTCAGAAATTGGTCGATATGGGTATGTTCCCAATGTCTGAATTAGAAGATTTAAATTCTTTGGCGACTTTGGTGGATTATGTTTATAAACGCAAGATACGTGTCAATATTGTTCAACCAACTTTCTTGTATAATTATCCAACATATATGGTGCCATTGGCACGTCGCAGTGATAAGGATGTTCGTTGCCTGGATATGTATCAGTTGTTGGTCGCAGGTGGCGAATTGTGTAAGGGATATTCTGAATTAGTTAATCCGATTCAACAGGCCAAGGCTTTCGAAGACCAGGCAAAAGATATTGCTAATGGCGAAGAAGAGGCATTTAATCCGGATAATGACTTTGTGCGTGCTATGGAACATGGTTTTCCACCAATTTCTGGGGTCGGTATGGGTATCGACAGATTGGCGATGATTGTATTTGATCAACCAACTGCGCGTGATATTGTTTTGTTCCCAATTATGAAATAATAGGGAACCCAATATGAATCAAGATGCTCCCGATGCTTTGATACGGACCGAGGCCAAAGATGTTAAAAATTTGGCAACAATAGATGATGCCCTGAAATCCGGTCGTATAGATGCAGATGCTGCGGATTATTTAAAATTGGCTTATTCTAATGGAATGGATTGGTTTCGTGAGGTGTTCCATTTTTTAGGTAAATGTTTAGGTGCACCAAAAACAGCCGTTGTTCCGTATGACAGCAAAACAAATTCTGGAATAGATATTCCGATGAAGATTGCTGATATTAATCCGTTAGAGGCTTATTTGGTTCAACATCGTTTAGATGCAGACCCGATGAGAAATCAATTTTTTACATCGCATGAAAAATGTCAGATTGATTTGTCAGTATCTTCTATTGTGACAGTTATTGTTGCTGCACAAAAAGATGTTAATCGTGCATTAGATAAAATCACAGGTAAATATTATAATCAATTTTTAGATTCTGTGTTGGATGTTGTTAAAACAACATTAGGAACAAGATTGAATATGCAGTTTATATCTAATCTGGAAACAGAAATACGGGAACAATTTGCCGCAAAATATATAACCAATGCAGCCGAGGTTGTTTTAAGTTTGGTTGGTGATATAGATAAAAAATTGGCTGTGGAATTGGTAAGAAATTTGGATAAGATAAAAAGACCATATCATCGTTTATATGATGTTTGGCGTATTAAATGTTTGTTCGATTTAATTCCCCAAGCACGAACTTTTATTGAAAGAATGCAAGAATTAATGCCAGATAGAATTTTAGAAGTTCGTGATAAATTCTATGATATAAAAAATCCTCGTAATTATAGGGATGCAAAAATAATCGTAAATATAGGAAAAGATGGTGCAATTGTCCCTATGGAAATTATCTGTCAGGTGCGTAAGTTTTTTGAAGCGGAAACTAAAACACATACCAATTATGAATCTATTCGTACAGATACAGGCGATACTATTCATAAAGAACAAGAATCTTCGGATTATATGGAATGTGGGGTACAGCAATATAATTTGATGATATTGGAATGCCTGAACGATTTGTTTGAAAGGGTGGGTTGGAATATTTTGTATTCACGTGATCACGATGTTTCTATGTTTGAAGGTTTCCCGAAAGAGTGCAAATTATATTATCCTCCACGTGTAATGGATTCTATTCGTGCAAAATTAACATTGGCTGTGGAAAATGAAATTTTCCACATGCGTGAGGTTCCTGCAAAATTAACAAAAGAACAAATGAATAAAATTTATTTGTTTATGGCGCGTTTTGTTTTGGTGGCCGCTATGCCATATTTATCAAAGAATTGGTCTGTGCCAAAAGATACAGATGCTGGCGAATTGTTTGATTTTGTTATGAAAGAGGTTCAAAGGTATTACAAAAAATAATTTTGTATTGGAATTAAAGCCTTGTTGTATTTCCTTGCGTTGATTAAAAAAAATGTTTAATATGTAATTAGGTTCTGGGTAAGCTTGTAATCAGAACTATAACAAGCATAAGGAAAGGATTGGTTATGCGTCAAGGAAAGGTTAAATGGTACAATGGTAAAAAGTGTTTTGGCTTTATTAGTCCCGACACCCCAAATGAAGATGGTAATATGGATGATGTTTTTGTTCATTCCAGCGCTTTAAAGGCAGCAGATATTCGTTTCTTGAATGAAAATGATATTGTTGAATTTGAAGAAGAACCCAGAAATGGCAAGTTGTCTGTGACAACAATCAAACTTATTCAACGTGACGAGGAATCAGCAAAAAGATTCCAAGAACGCAGGGCAGAACGTCGTCGTGCACGTGAAGAAAAAAAATCACGTGAAGAACACGAAGACCGTAAAGAACGTCATGGATTTGCGTTTTGGAAAAAATAAGTTTTATTGAAAAAAAATTTATAACCGTCCATTGTGTTTATGGGCGGTTTTTGTTTTTTGAATATCTTGATTTTTTGTGTGATTTATATTATATTTGTTGTGATGAAAAAGGAGTGTAAAATGACAACTGTTTTAATCGTTTTGGGTATTATAATTTTGTATATTGTTTTTGTTTATAATGGTTTGGTTGCACGTCGTAATCAATGTAAAGAGGCGTGGGCGACAATTGATACCCAGTTGAAACGTCGTTATGATTTAATTCCAAATTTATTAGAAAGCGTAAAAGGTGCGGCTAAACACGAAAAAGAAACGTTGGATGCCGTTATTTCTGCGCGTAATGCAGCAATGTCTGCAACAGGGGCGGCGGATAAAAGTGTTGCAGAAAATGCATTATCCGGGGCATTAAAGAATATTTTTGCGTTGGCTGAAAGTTATCCAAATTTAAAGGCAAATGAAAACTTTTTGGAATTGCAACGTGAATTGGCGGATACAGAAACTAAAATTCAGGCAACACGTCAGTTTTATAATAATGTGGTTATGGGGTTGAATACTGCGGTTGAACAATTTCCAACAAACTTGATTGCGAATATGTTTGGTATTAAACAAGAAAAATTGTTTGAAATTGATGAATCAGAACGTGTCGCACCAAAAGTAAAGTTTTAAAATTTTTATGCAAAACGATTTTAACTTTTGTCCGCATTGTGGCGGAAGAAATGTTCGTAATATAGATATGCGTCATTGGCAATGTGATGATTGTGGTTTTGTTTTGTATCACAATGTTGCCGCATCTGTTGCTGTTATTATTGCTGATGAATCTGGTGCAATTCTTTTTGAGGTGCGTGCCAAACAGCCTAAACAAGGGATGTTGTGTTTGCCGGGTGGTTTCGTTGAACCAGGTGAGAGTTTAGAGCAGGCGTGTGTTCGTGAATGTTATGAGGAAATAGGTGTAAAACCTGTGGGGTTGCAATATATGGCATCGTTTCCCAATACTTATGAATACAAAGGGGTTTTGTATAAGACTTGTGATGCTTTTTTTGTGGCAAACATGCCAGATAATGCGGAATTTCATCTGCAACAGGGCGAGGTGTCGCAAATACAAAAATGCTGTATAAATAATTTGCAAGATTTAGAAAAATTGCCGTTGGCTTTTGATAGTGCGCGTTGTGCATTGAAATGTTTTGTTTCTGAATTTTATAAATAATATATTGACAAAATAATATTTTGGTATTATATTGTATGCGTGATAACAAAAGGATTTATTATGAATTCAACATGGAAAGCAAGACGAATTGAACGTAGAGACGATGTCAACGCAATACAAGAAGTA
Source organism: uncultured Alphaproteobacteria bacterium (assembly GCA_946625925.1). Lineage (GTDB taxonomy): Bacteria > Pseudomonadota > Alphaproteobacteria > Rs-D84 > Rs-D84 > Enterousia. Next base: position 58,372 of record CAMOTP010000001.1, read on the forward strand.
TTGGATGTACTGAATCGTATGAATACATCCGTGAATGTTACAGACGGAAAATATATTATTATGCAAAATGGTAAAAAAAGATATGAAATAACTATGTTTGATTATGATGCTACAATTCGTGCGTTTGATGGTGATACACCTGGTGCAGTTCGTTGCGTTTTAGGCGAGGGTATTGTTCCAAAGGCAAAGTTATGGTTGTTAAGATTTGAATTAGAAAGTGCGACCATTTCGGGACCTTTTGAAAAATTAGCTGATAAGGCAAGATCTTTTCAATCTGATGTTAAATTAATAAATAAAATTTTGACTGTTTTAATGCGTGATGATACACAGGTTTGTATTAATCATGAGACAAATGTTATGAAAAGGTATGAAATATTGTACAACATGAATAATCAAGATTATAGATTGATTGTTGAATATAATGGTTCTTTGGTAAAATTTGCTGAAAACGGTGTTGATACAATGATTGATGCCAATGGCTATATAGGCTGGAAATTAGGTGTTTTGCGTAAAGAGTTAGATAAAAAAATGACACCACATGTTTCATTGATGACACGTTTAACACAAAAATTGAAAAATCGTCAATATCAATAAAAAACTTGATTTTATGATAAAAATGCTCTAATATATGCACCGCTGGGTAATCAGAACTGATTAAACTGCGGTGCTTTTTGGTCCCGTATGCGATAAGGATTCTGTAAAATATCTGGCACCGAAAAACCAAAAAAAAGGATAAAATTATGGCAAGAGCTGGTGCAAAACGTAGCACACGTAAATTGAAAATCGCTCGTTCTTTGGGCGTTAACTTGTGGGGACAAGCAAAATCTCCATTTAATAAACGTAAATATAAACCTGGCCAACATGGTCCAACATCTCGTGGTGGTAATAATTCTGCTTATGCACAACAGATGCGTGCAAAACAGACTTTGAAAGGTTATTATGGTAATATCGGCGAAAAAAAGTTCCATAAATATTATGCCGAAGCTGATAATATGAAAGGCGACACACCTGATAATTTGATTGGTTTGCTTGAACGTCGTTTGGATGCTGTTGTGTATCGTGCAAAATTGGCGCCAACAGTATTCTCTTCACGTCAATTGATTAACCATGGGCATATTATGGTTAATGGCAAACGTGTCAAGATTCCATCATATCGTGTGAATCCGGGTGATGTTATCACAGTTAGTGAAAAAGCAAAACAGATGCCATTGGTCGTGTTGGCTTTGGAATCTGGTGAACGTAATTTCTGTGATTATGTTAATGTGGATAGTGCAAACTTTACAGCGACATTTGTTCGTGTTCCTGCGTTTGCAGACGTTCCATATCCTGTTCAAATGTCACCAGAATTGGTCGTCGAATTCTATTCTCGTTAATAGATGGATTGAATTTAAAAACCGCCAAAGTTTTTGGCGGTTTTTTTTATTCTTTTATATCATCGTTTATATCATCGTTTGGATCGTGCTTGGCAAATGGATGGGCATGTGCGTAAATATTATTAATTTCTGCCATATTTACCTTGGTGTAAAGTTGGGTTGTTGATAATGATGCGTGCCCTAATAATTCTTGTAAGCTTCGTAAATCTGCACCATGTGATAACAATGCGGTTGCAAATGTATGTCGCAGGGCGTGAGGGGTCACATAATCAGGCAACTGTAAATATGCGCGCAGTTTTTCAACAGTTTTTTCTGCCATGCGTGCAGACATAGGTAATCCTTTGACACTGCGAAATAATGGTTTGTCTGGAACAGGGGGATATGGGCATGTTGCCAAATATTTTGCAATTGCTTCATTTACGGCTGGTAATACGGGAACAATGCGTTCTTTTTTCCCTTTGCCGATGATGTGTAAAATATCTGGAGCATTTTTTACATCTTGGACTGTTAAAGATAAAGCCTCGGATATACGTAATCCGCATCCAAATAAAAGTGTTACCAAGGCCCAATCCCTGGTTGCCACCCATGGATTTTTTTCATCAATAGCGGTTAATGCTGATTTCATATCTGCAACATCAGTGCTTTCGATTGCTTTTGATAATTTTCGTGGAACTTTTGGTGATGATATTAAACTGATAGCCTCATTTTGAATATCATATTTTTTAGCAATAAATTTATAAAAACTGCGCAATGATGACAATGCACGTGCAGTAGATTTGTGTTCCAGGTTTCTGCGTGCGCGATCTGCCAACCAGGCGCGAAAAGCAATTGTGTCAATCTGGGACAAATCATTTGGTAATAATTCTGAATTGGACCAACGTGTATAAAAATTCAAGAAATCATGGATATCCGTTTCATAGGCTGTTGCTGTATGTATAGAATATTGTTTCGTATTCAATAAATAATCTATAAAATCGGCGATGATTTCTTTCATTTTATCTGATTTCAAATGTGGCAGATACTTTTACGGATACATTTGTGTCTTTGGATGTTAATGTTCCAAATGCGCCTGCGTCCATTGATTCTGCGGTTGCCTTGGCTGCCATTAATCTGTAGCTGTTGCTGGGGTTATAATCGTATGTTGCATTACCATATGTTACAGACAGTAATTTGCCAACGGTACGATTATCACCACTGACCAATGCTGTGGCACGTTCTTTTGCGTTTTTGACGGCTTCGCCTAAACATTTTTCCATAATTGGTTGCATTGTTTCGCTACTTGTAAACATTTGTAAATTTCCGACATATATGTTTGGTTGTCCTGCAAATTGATTTAATACCTGTTCAATTGTGTCCATATTGTCGGCAGAAACCTCGACTGCGATAGTTGTTTCAAATCCAACATTTACAGATTTTTGTGTTTGATGATTCCATTCGTTTTTTTCATATGAATTGAATTCTGTTGTTTGCGTTTTTACATCCAGTGTAGACAAGAAATTGTTAATTTCTGCCATTTTTTCTGTTGCAGAACGCATCGATTGTAATGCGTTTTTATTCAGTGTTGTGACACGCAAAGTGATAGCCGTTCTGTCGCGTGGCGCGGTGGTTAAACATTCGCCATTTGTTGATACGGTGCGTGGAGTATCAGGTGTTATGTATGTATAACCAATCACTGCTAAAATTGCAATCAAAACCCAAGTTGTTGTTTTCATATTTCTCTCTCCCTCTGTAATGTGGTTTAATTAAAGTAATCCAGTTTCATGGCCTTTTTTACCTCGGACAATGTTTCCGCAGCGGCAGCACGAGCCTTGTTTGTGCCAATGCGTAAAATTTCCATTATAGATGCAGAATCGCGTGCCAATAATTCGCGTTTTTCACGAATTGGACGCAATGTTTCTTGCAAAACATTATTCAAGAATTTTTTTACTTTTACATCGCCCAATCCACCACGTTCATAGTGTGCGGCCAATTCAGAATAGTCTTTATATTCCGGCATAAATGCGGCAAAGTGTTCCGGTTTTGCAAAGACTGACAAGTATATGAATACAGGATTATCCTTGGTATTGCCGGGGTCTTGGATGCGCAAATGGTTTGGATCTGTGAACATGGATTGCACACGTGATGCAATTGTGTCAGCAGAATCTTTGAGGTAAATACAGTTGTTTAATGATTTGCCCATTTTTGCGTTTCCGTCGATTCCTGGCAGTCGAGCCGCGTGATTAGAATCAGGTGTAATTATTTTAACTGGTTTCAAAACATCGGCATATATGGAATTAAATTTATGCACAATTTCATTTGTTTGTTCAATCATTGGTGCCTGGTCATCGCCACCAGGTACAATAGTTGCCTTGAACGCGGTAATGTCAGCGGCCTGTGATATTGGATAATTCAAAAATCCAACGGGCAGGCCAGTTGAAAATTTTTCCTTTTGTTCAATTTCTGATTTTACAGTTGGATTGCGTTGCAGACGTGCCACTGTCACTAAATTCATGTAATAAAATGTCAATTCTGTTAATTCTGGAATTTCGGACTGGATGAACAATATTGTTTTTTCTGGGTCATATCCAACCGCCAGCATATCCAATGCAACCTCGATTACGTTATTTCTGACCTTGTCAGGATTGTCAAAATTGTCCGTTAATGCCTGGGCATCGGCAATCATGCCGTACATATATTTGTAATCATATGTATTTTGAATAAAAACATTGTTTTGTAATGCACCGCAAAAATGGCCAATGTGTAATGAGCCTGTGGGACGTATTCCTGTTAAAATAATTTTATCATCAGACATAATAATACCTTTTATTATCTTTATTATTTTATCATTTTTTTCCAGAATTGCAAGGGGTAGGGCTAAAAAGGTTGCAATAATAAAAATTATAATATTGACAAAATACTTGAAAATATTAAATTTTGTACTATAATGAAAAACGAAAGCCGATAATCCACTAACAATGGGGAGGCGGAAGAAGAACGGCGGCAAGCTGACTTGCGCTTATTAGAACTTCCCGGGATTGCCCGTTACAGCAAAAGACTCTTTAATGGTATGGCGAATCCAGCGAGAGTTGAAAAGGCAGCATTGGTGACAATGTTGTAAAACAAGGTGGCACCGCGTTGGTGTCGTGTTTATCAGATTAGATATGCGCGATATTTAACGTCCTTGTGTTCTTATTTAAAAACAAATAACAAAACACAAAGGAGGTTAAAATGTCTAAAATAAGAACGCATATCGCCGAAATTCCACAAAAAATTGGCGAAACAATAACTTTAATGGGTCACGCGCAAACAATACGCGAACAGTCCGCTGTTGTGTTTATTGTGCTGCGTGAAATCACCGGAACTGTTCAATGCGTTATTGAACGTGGAACAGTGGCATGGGATGTTGTAAAACAAATAACAACAGAATCCGTTATTTCTGTAACTGGTACTGTTGTGAAAACAAAAAGTACAGAAAGTGGATTTGAAATCCATGTGTCTGAAATTAAAATTTTGTCGTTGGCCGAAGCAACACCGATTCCAGTTACGCAAAAAGGCAGCACCGAAGTTACACCTGAAAAATCGCAAGATTGGCGTTTTTTGTCATTACGTAGTCCACGCGGTGCAACAATTATGCGTGCGTTTTCTGCAATGACGGCTGGGTATCACGAATACTTGTCCAAGCAAGGTTTTATAGAAATTCAGACACCAAAGATTATGGCAACACCATCTGAATCGCGTGCTGAATTGTTCAAATTAGAATACTTTGGTCAAACAGCATATCTGGCGCAATCGCCACAATTATTCAAACAAATGGCAATTGCATCTGGGCTGGAACGTGTGTTCGAAGTTGCACCAGCATTTCGTGCAGATAAATCTTTCACAACACGTCATGCAACAGAATTCACTTCTTTCGATGGTGAAATGGCGTATATCGAAAGTTTTGAAGAAGTAATGCAAGAACTGGAACAAGCAATTCGTTATATGTTGACAGCGATTAAAAAAGAATGTGGCGCAGAAATTAAAAAGTATTTTGGTGTTGAAGAAATACAATTAAAGAAACCCATCCCGCGTATAACAATGGCGCGTGCCAAAGAAATTCTTCGTGAAATGGGCGCTGCATCCGAAGAGCCAGACATTACAACCGCCGAAGAAAAGGCGTTGGGCGAATATGTCAAAGAACACTTTGGTTCTGATTTCGTTTTTGTAACCCAATGGCCGTGGGAGGCGCGTCCGTTTTATCACAAGAAAGGTGTTGGCGAACATGGTGAACCAATATCTGTGTCGGCTGACTTGCTGTACAAAGGTGTTGAAATTGTGACATGTGCACAACGTGAAGAATCCTATGAAAAACTGTGTGAACAGTTGCGCGAAAAAGGATTGCACCAAGAAGGTTTGCAATGGTATTTGGAATGTTTCAGATATGGTATGCCACCACATGGCGGTTGGGGTTTTGGCGGTGCACGTTTTATAAAACAGTTGCTGGAATTGCCAACAATTAGGGAAGCAATGTTTTTATTCCGTGGACCAACAAGATTAATGCCATAAAAAAATGCCCAAATTTATTTTGGGCATCTTTTTATTTTTGTACAAAATGTACACTATATTGTGGTTTTTTATCAGCACCCAATGACGCACGAACAACTTTGTTTGATGCAGTTTGTACGGCACGAACCAAGTTGTTTTTATCTTTGCGTTCTGTTTTGGTTAAACCATCGATGGCCTTGGTAATTTCAATTTGAATTTGACGTTTCATAAATCCTGTATCATCACTTTCAAATATACCGGCACTGGATACTTCGGGTGTACCTTTCAAGAACCCTTTTTTATCCACAGGTAATGTTACAAATACAGCACCGTTCATTGCGATTTTTTTACGATTTTTATAAACCTGGTCATCGGCACTGCGTTCAGTTTCACCTTCCATAACAACAAAACGTGTTTCAATTGTTTCGGCAACATAAGCTTCGTTACCATCGGACAGTGCAATCATTTCGCCATTGTGGACAACCATCATTTGTTTTGCACCACCACGTTCCATCGCCATTTTTCCGTTTAACATTTCGTTAATATAATCACCATGCATTGGAATAGAAACCTGGGGGTGAACCATATCATAAAAACGTTCGAATTCAGGACGACCTGCGTGGCCACTGGCATGAATGTGATCTGTATCAAATATTGTATGCGTTTTTATACCCATACGTGCTAATTTATTATACAGGTAAGATACATCTTGTTCGCGGCCAGGAATAATAATTGCACTGAAAATAACGGTGTCGGTTGGCAAAAGTTTTAATTCTTTTACTTGTCCATGGCATAAACGCGTTAACATTGCAAATTTTTCACCCTGGGAACCTGTCAAAAATATTGCTTGTTTTTCAGCAGGCAAATCTTTGATGTCGCGATGTAAATAAATATCGCCTTCGTTCAGATAATTAAATTCAATACCTATCTGACGAAATTCAGGCAATCCTACAAAAGGTACAGGATTTGGATTTGTACGTTCTTTGATTGCGGCAATTCGTCCCGCGGCATGAGCAGCCTCGGCAAACATTTTTAAGCGTGCGATACTGCGTGAATAACCGGTGACAAATACACGTCCAGGTGCGTTTTTCATAATTTCGGTTAATGTTTCGCGAACCTGGGTTTCTGTCGTTTGTGGTGTCTGGCGTGATGCAGATGTGGAATCACAAACGCATGCCAATAATTTTGGGTCAGATCCAATTTCACGTAAACGGACATAATCTGTTCCGGGTTCAATGGGATTATCGTCATTAAATGTCCAGTCGCCTGTGTGTAATATTTTACCTGCAGGTGTTTTGATGATTAACATCTGGGCTTCGGGGACAGAGTGTGATACATGGAATGTTTCGACAGTAAATGGCGATAAATCAAGTGTTGCGCCATTGGCATCAAATTCAATGATATCTTTTTCTGGGTTATAATCTAATTCGATACCATCAAATGTTTGACGTAAAATTTCGGCAGGGAAACGAGTACAATAAATTGGTTTTCTGAATTTTGGCCAAATAAATTTTAATGCGCCAATATGGTCTTCGTGGCCATGTGTTATAACAAAACCAACAACATCTTTCTTGTGTTTTTCCAACCAGGATGTGTCGCAATATTGTACGTCACCGGCACCAATTTCTTCTTCGAGAAATCCCATACCACAATCAACAATCAGGTATTTGCCTTTGTATTTATATACATACATATTTTGACCGACATGTTCCAAACCACCCAATGCCATAAAATACATTTTATCATCATTTGTGTCTGATTCGTGTGCCGGTTTTTCTGGAATAGGTTTAATTATATCTTCTAATTCAGATTTTGTTTTTTTATTTGTTTTTTTCTGCGTTGTCTTTTTATCCGCAGCTGTTTTTTTATGTAATAATACCATTTAATATTCCTTGTTTTTTGTTAATATTTTTTCAGCATTACCACACGAATTTATTGCTAATAAAGCAATTTTTATATGTCTTTATTGGTAGTAAATCCCAAGTGGCAATGCACTTTATATATCCTACATATTTTCAGGATAAATCTTAGTATTTTTTATACTAAAATCAAGAGTTTTATTGGCGCTATAATTTAACCCCATATTTACCACGATTTATTGGACGATAAGATAAAGCCTCGATTAAATCATCCATTATTATATCATCGCGATTTGCCAAGTCCGCGATTGTTCTGGCAATACGTTTGATGCGGTTATATCCACGTGCTGACAAACCGACTTTTTCAGCAGCTGTGTTTAAAAAATCGGTCATTTCTGGTGTTAATTTTACAATCTCGTCTAGTGCTGTACCATTTAACAGTGCATTTACATAACCTTGGCGTGTTAATTGACGGTTGCGTGCGTTAATAACGCGTGCACGAATTTGTGCACTGGTTTCTGGGGTTGTTGTTGTGTCAGGTTTCATATCCCATGGATTCACAGCATCGACATCAACGTGTAAATCAATTCTGTCCAATAATGGTCCAGAAATTTTATTTTGATATGCCTCGGCACAGCGGGGTGCACGTGTGCAGGATAGGGCGGCGTTGCCTAAATGTCCGCATGGACAGGGATTCATTGCCGCAATTAATTGAAAGTTTGCGGGATATGTTGCGTTATGACGGGCACGTGAAATCATTATTTTTCCGGATTCCATCGGTTGACGCAGTATTTCCAAAGTAGAACGATTGAATTCTGGTAATTCGTCCAAGAATAAAACCCCGTTATGTGCTAATGATATTTCGCCAGGACGTGCATCGGAACCGCCACCGGCCAATGAAACAGGACTGGCTGTGTGATGGACAGCACGAAATGGACGTTTGGTGATTAATCCACGATTGGATAATTGCCCTGCAATAGAATATATAACCGATGTTTCCAAAATTTCTTCATTGGTCATATCAGGCATAATTGTTGGTAATCTGGATGCCAGCATTGTTTTCCCAGACCCCGGGGGACCAACCATTAACATTGCATGTCCACCGGCAGCAGCTATTTCCAAGGCACGTTTTGCGGCTTGTTGTCCGTAAACCTCGGCCATGTCACCAATTTTTGTGTTGGTCGTTTCTGTTTGTACAGAATCTTGTGGAAATTCAATTTCTTGGATTCCTTTGAAATGATTTATTAAATCCAGTACGTGTTTAGGTGCCAAAATATTCTTGTTGTCAGAAAGTTTTGCCTCGCCCCCTTGGGTGGCCGGACAGATAATTCCCAATCCTTGTTTTTTTGCCCAGACACTGGCAGGTAAAATACCGTCTGTTTTTAATATTGCACCGTCTAAACTGACCTCGCCAAGTATTAAATATTGCGATAATTTATCTTGGGGTAATATATCCAGCGCACATAAAATGCCACATAATATAGGCAAATCAAAATGCGAACCCGATTTTTCGACATCTGCTGGTGATAAATTAACAGTTAATCTGCGTGGTGGTAATGATACGTTTAATGCACTTAATGCGTTACGGACACGTTCTGCAGATTCTTTGACAGCGCGGTCTGCAAGACCAATGATGTTGAATTCAGGTTTTGATAATCCACTGGATAATTGAACTTGGACATCTATTTTGGTTGCAGATATGCCGTTAAAAATAATTGAATATAATGAAATCATAATGACATTATAAACTTGCTTTGTGCGTTTTCAAGTTATAAAATACTTGCCGTAAATAAAAAGATAAGGAAATAAAAAATGCCATTAAAAAATCCAAATGCAGTTCGTGAATGGTTTAATACTATATTTTATGGTGCTTTGATTGCTATTATATTTCGTAGTTTTCTGTTGGAACCATTTAATATTCCGTCAGGTTCAATGATACCAACATTAAATGTAGGTGATCATATATTTGTAGAAAAATGGACATATGGATATTCACGTTATTCTTTCCCATTTGGTTCATGGCGTTTGTGGAATGGACGTTTCTTGGCGACCGAACCCCAGGTCGGTGATGTTATCGTGTTTCGTAATCCTGTTGACGAGTCACAAGATTTTGTTAAACGTTTGATTGGACAACCGGGTGATAGAGTTCAAGTAAAAGATGGTCGTTTATATATAAATGGTAAAATTGTTAAACGTGATAATCCAAAACGTTATATTTTAGCGGTATTACCAAAATCTATTCGTAGTGTTGGTTTTTATAAAGAAAATATGGCTATAAAGGGAAATAAAGTATGGATAGATAATGAGCCTGCAAAGTTTAATTATACCATAGAATACAAGCCTGATTCTTTCTGTAATACTTATAAGGGTGCATGTGATGTGTTCGAGGCGACAGAATATACAGAAACTTTACCAAATGGTGTACAACACAGTATTATAGAAATGGCTGATAATGCTTACTATGATAACACAAAAGAATTTACTGTGCCGGATGGTCATTTCTTCTTTATGGGTGATAATCGTGATAACAGTTCTGACAGTCGTGCAGAGATTGGGTTTGTTCCACGCGATAATATATTGGGACGTGTTTGGTTTGTTTGGTATTCTCATAATTATTATGCACCTATGATAATGTTATGGACATGGGGAAATAAAATTCGTTGGGATAGAATGGGAATGGGAATAAAATAAAATGCAAATATTGAACTATACTTTTAAAGATGAAAAATTGTTAGAGTTGGCATTAACTCAAAGTGGTGTTGATTCTGCACATAATAATGAAAGATTGGAATTTATTGGTGATAGGGTGTTGGGGTTATCTGTGGCAGGATTGTTATATGATATGTTTCCTGCCGAGGCCGAAGGCGAATTGGCACGTAGACATGCCACATTGGTATCTACGCAAACATTGGCAGATGTTGCCCAAGAAATAGGTTTGGGTGCGCATATTCGTCATGGACATATGACAGCAGGTCGTGTGCAACATGTTTTAGCGGATGCAATGGAGGCTGTTTTCGGTGCGATTTATCTGGAATCTGGTTTTGATGTTGCACGTGATGTAATTGTATCCAGATGGCGTGATTTGGCCAAAGCAGAAATTGTGGCACCAAAAGATGCAAAAACTGCATTGCAAGAGTTTGTGCAAAAAAATCATACAGGCGAATTACCGGTTTATGAATATTTGCCACAAACTGGACCATCACATAATCCTGTGTTTAATGCGTCTGTGACTGCGCTGGGCAAAACAGCAACCGGTGCGGGGAGTTCTAAAAAAGAGGCTTCTACGGCTGCGGCGGCAGAATTATTGAAAATTCTTGCAATTTAGTGTTTTTGCATATAAGATTTAACTGTCTTGAATAATTAAAGGAATAAAAATGTTTTCAATTTTATTGGTTTTGTTGATTATTGTTGCAGTCTTTATGATTGGACTTATTTTATTACAAAAATCTGAGGGGTCTGGTATGTCTGGTTCTTCGGCTGCATCTATGTTTGGTGGGGCATTGACTGGGGCTGCGGCTGGTAATTTCTTGACGCGTGCAACAGCGTGGTTGGCAACAATATTTTTCGTATTGTGTGCATTGTTGGCATTGGTTTCTGCAAAAACGAATATTGTTAACCCAGATAGTGAATTGCGTCAGGAATTGACTGATACCGAAGTGGTTGCGCCAGCACAAAGTAATGTGGATGGGGCTGCGTCAAAAAAGTCAGCAGAAGATTTAATTCCTGCGGCCAAACCGACCAAGGTCAGTGAATAAAATATATACATGAAAAAAGCCCCATAATTATGGGGCTTTTTCTTTATTTAGATTTTTTACCAGGACGTTTTGCAGCCTTGGGTGAATATGCCTTGTATTCACGATATAATAATTCGCAACAAGTGTATGCGATTAATGCTGATAATGCGGTTATTGCACCAGCCAATAATCCATCTGAAAATATTGCGAATAAAATTATTGCAGCAAACAATACAATGGTTAATCCCAAGTTTTTTGCTAAAACTGCAATAAGTTTGTTTATTACTTCCATTTTTATCCCCTTTTTGTTTGGTTATTTATATTATATCACACTTTGTTTCTTTAACAAAATAAAAATGACCGTATTTAATACGGTCATTTTAAGGAGATACATGAAAAATATATTATAAAATTACTTGTCCGCCGATACGTGCAGTACTGGGAACTGGACCAAAACTGGAACGTGGACTGACATAAATGTTTCCACGAACAGTAAAGTCGCCACAGAAATTTAACAAATTAACATCACGTAAAATCAAATTGCCGTCAATAACAATATTGCATGGTAATGTGTATTTACGTAAATCTTGGATGTATAAGTTTCCGCGAATATGTGCACCATTTGGTAAAACACTGGTCATATCGTGATGGTCAATAACAGTATCACCCAAAACTGTTTTTTCTTCTATAATAGCAACTTGTTTAATGGCCACAGGATTTTGTTTTGCTTGTGCTACTTTGATTGGTGTTGCAACTGGTTTATTGGTGACCACATCGCGTTTGACAGGTAATGATGTTACTTTACGTGGTGTGACAGTGCGTGGTTTTACCACAGGTTGTGTAGTTGATGCCGCGGCTGTGTTTTTTTCAATCATGATTTCAGAATCACTTGCATTTGCACCTTTGCGCAAATCAATAATTAATAAACTGAATAATACAATGATAGAAACCAATAATGCTAAATTTAACAATGCAACCAGATTGATTCCTGCAATCCAGTTCCATAAAAAGCATAACCCAGCCCAAATCTTTTTAAAAGGCCAGCATATAATGTTCCATACGCGTGTCCAAAAACTTGTACGTTTATTTGTTTGTTTTTTTGTATTTTTAACCATGACGTCTCCTTTTGATTTATGGTTATTTGATTCAAATATAGTATAAAAAAATATTTTGTCAAGTTTTTTGTTTAAGAAAAGTGTGTAGAGTGATAATTTGTGTCCGATAAAATTTTTTGTATGTTTTTTCTTGATTTTTTAGTTTTTTAATATAAAATAGAGAAATGTTTGCGCCCATGGCTCAATTGGATAGAGCATTTGACTACGGATCAAAAGGTTGAGG
>CAMOTP010000002.1 GCA_946625925.1 uncultured Alphaproteobacteria bacterium
ACAAATATTTTTCAGTATTATAAACAGGAATAATAACACTAATTTTTGGCATATCATATCCATTTAATTTTGAATAAAGGGATAAATTCAAATAAATAAACCGTATTGTTTTTTACCTTTAATAATGGTATTCGCCATAAACGGAGTCTGAAACGTGTGCCCGTATTTTTACTGATCCTTAACCAATTTTTACAATATGCGGGATACCTATTACAAATATCCAAACGTATTGCTTCACGATTTCTGTTCATTATATTTTTTTGAGAATGGGTCGTGTTTCCATCAAATGCACGATACTTAACAAGAACATCTTGGATACAATAAAAGTGGGTTTTATCCATTAATCGATTCCATAATTGATAATCTTCGCATGGGGTAAAAAATTGTTCGTATCTGATATTATTTTTATCTAAAACAGATTTACGTAGCATCGATGCAGTATGTGGAAAATAACAGTTGTCAGTAAAGGCACATCGTATTTCATGATCAAATTCAGGACATTTGTGGATAAATCCATCGTTTTTACATTGGAAAAATTGTAAAAAACCACTAACAGCACCAATTTCTGGATTTTTGTCTAAAATTTCAACCTCGCGTTCCAGTCGCGATGGTAATGATATATCGTCGTGATCAAATATAGCGATGTATTCACCGCGCGCCATATCCAGTAATTTATTACGTGATGGGGTTATCCCCATATTTTTATCGTTTTTAGAATATTTAATACGTTTGTCGTGTTTTGCGTATTCTAATACAATATTTTCAATTTCTTTATTGTCAGGACTGTCGTTCAAAATTAAAAATTCAAAATCCGCAAAAGTCTGATTCTGTATAGATTCAATCATTTCCCGTAAATACTTGTGGGGCGTATTATATATTGGTGTTAAAACAGAAACTTTCAGTGCTTTTGCTGGCATTTATTAACCTTTTATACAATTCCAATAAAAGTGTAAAATAATAATAACAAAAAAGCAACCGCTAAAATGTCAATAATATACAAAATGACCAATAAAAAATCCCGGTTTTGCCGGGATTTTTGTTTTTTTAGCAACCGCCAGTCGCATTGCCAATAATTTTAGAAATAGAAATATCTTTATGTAACAAGAAATGATATTCACAATTCCCAGATTTATATGAACCTGTGCATGCCGCCAATGTTAATACAGCAAATAAAGCCAATATTACTTTTTTCATTTTTTCTCCTTTTTATATATATAGAACATACCAAGACTACAAAAAATAGGAAAGTCTGGCAAGAACTAAAAAGCATTTTTTGCCCAATAAATTTTCAACCCGCACACAGCAATAACATCAAAACGTGCACTGCCAATCCACCGCGTTTTTGTTAAATAAGTATCTGCAGCATTGCGTAATCTTTGAATTTGTGTTGGTGATATCGCGTCCCATGCAGATTGTAAATCGGGACGATGTTTGACTTCTATAAAAACAATAGTGTTTCCACGCCTTGCTATAATATCAATTTCTGCACGATTGGTATATTTGCCGGTAATATAACGTGATTTTACTATTTTATACCCATGTAATCGCAAAAACATTCGGGCATACCATTCTGATAAAAGACCAGTGTAATAAGTATTCATTAAAAAGCATAAGGTTTTGCACGGAAATTATCGCGTGATTGTTGAACAGATTTATTTTCGTCTTCTACGTGCCGGTTTTCGTCAACTAACACCAATGCCCCGGCATAAGCGGTCATTTTTGGGTCGTATGCATTGGTTGACATTATCCACTGATCGTTGCCAGAATTTGGCATTCCATATTTTTTTACAACAGTTTTCCAAAATGCCAACATTTTTTTATCACGTTGATCTGCGAATTTTTGATTTCTGCCAGGGACCTCATCAGCATCATTTTTATATTCAATTTTATACACCAAGTTATCAGTTGCATTACTGGTAAAAAACAAATTAATTTTTTCACCGGTTTTTGCACGTTCCAGATGAACCACAGATATATACAATAATCCACGACTACGTGCCAACCCATTGATACATTTTTTCAATTTATTTGGTTGAATAACACCGGCTTGTCTGCATTCATAATCTAAATTATTTTTCCAATCTGCTGGAATATCATAAACCAAACTGCCTTTCTTAATAGGACGATATAAATTCCCCCAGTTGTTATACAGGTTATACACATCATCAAAAGACATGCCTAACATAAATCCTGCAATATCAAAATCTTCAACATTAACCAGGCCAGAACCAGGATTTAACGTTGAACTGCTAACATCAACAGGTTCTGAATCCGTCGCAGAATCATCAGAATCAGCAAACGCAATATCAGAATTTTCTTCAACTGAAAAATCATCGGTATCATAGGTTTCTTCGGCATAATCTGTATCGAATTCATCGTCCATAAAATCAAAAGAATCGTCTGCACCGGCGGATATTGGTGTCCAAGAAATTGTCAAACCCAAAATAATAAAAAACAATTTTTTTAACAACATATCATTCTCTCTAATTTCTGGTCACACTTAATACTTCAAAATCAAAAGCACTCAGAGGATCTTCGCCATGTTTTAATAACGATAATGTTTCTTTGGTGGCATTAACATGTATAGGTGTTTTTGTCACGTCCACATATAACTGTCCGCGTTTTAATTCTGGTTTTGCTAAAACATCATTAGGCTTTGTCCATGTACGCAATTCATAATGAATAACCAAATTACCACTTTCATCCGGGACAATTTTATCAACATGAACAAACCGCAAGAATTTTTTGCCGGACATTTCCACAATTTCTGGGGCAACATTTTGTTTCCAATCATTATATACCGCGGGGTGATTTCTGGCCAAACCGTATAATGCAGTAATAGTCCCATCTGTATTTTTAAATTCTGTACGGGCAACAGCATTTTGCTCATAAGGCAGAACGTAAAAATATTCATTTACAAAACGTGTCAGAATCATTTCACGTAACACATGGTCTGGAATATCGTCTGCTGATACAGGCGGAGATACTCGCAAATCCGAACGCATATCCTGTTCAAAGAAAAATGTATCAATGGTATGTTTGCCTTCGGCATCATATATTGCACCAGAAAAGAACACCAATCCCAACATGGCGATTAAAGTCAAAAATCCGCAAAATATTAAAACTGATTTTTTCATTAATTCATCCTGTATGTGTTAAAGTCCTGGATATAATATCCCATTGTTTTTGGGTATTCTACACTGTCAAATCCGACAGACGCATACCCCATAAAACGAATTGTTTCTATACCAGCCCGAACGGTAATAATTAATTGCCACATACCACCATCGTGGGTGATAGAATCCATAGAATCTAAGGGCTTTATTGATACTGATTCCACAGACCAAGTTATTGGTTCTTCTGCAACAATTTCAGAATAAGTTGGTAATACAACTTTTTCAAAATTTTCAAATACCAATGCATCACAAGCGCAAGAAATCGCACATGTGTCCACATTATCACCACCATTATCACGGCATTCTTCGGAACTGTGTTCACAGGCGGCCCAACGTGCTTGATTATCTAACACATTATCAGAAACAGTAAACCAATTTTTTGCAAATTTATTCAATAAAGATTCTTGCAAAACATAATATGCGGGAATTTGTGTTTTGTGGTCATTATGCGCAATCATCGTCCAACGACCACCATAAGAATTAATAGAAATCAAAAATGGACTGACATCTTGAGTTTTTTTAACCCATAAAATCATACCACACAGACAGACAATAATGAAAAACAAAACCATCACGACCGTTCCCATAAAACGTGATACAGCGACATGTTTCCCCTCTGGAAATGCAGGCGTATTAAAATCGTCTGGATATTTCAATGCAATCCCCCATTGTTATTCTTTGTGGATTTTATGCTTGATATACCATGATGCAAGCACAAGGACTCAACTTTAATTCGTTATTGTCATAACCAACACCAACCGGTTCACGGTCATAAACCTGACCGCATCCAGCCAATGCCAAAACAACGAAAAATCCAAGTAAAAATTTCTTCATAATCCTTTCCCCCATTTTATACAATTTTATTATTAAAAAAATTCATAGATTCCGTCAAGACATATATTTAAAATTGTGTTTCAAAAGATAACAAGAAACGTCTTTCTTTATCATTTTTATCAATTTTTAACGGCCAACCCCAACTGAAATTCATTGGACCCATTGGGGTGTTCCAAAATACACCAAAACCGGCTGATGTACGCCACCCAGAACCAATTTCATCCAAATATGCCTCGTGTTCATGACCCTTTGGGGTGTCAGGGTCACCCAAAATACCATAATCTGTAAATACAAAACCTTTGACCTGGTATTCATCTGGAATAAATATAGGGAAATTTAACTGTGTTGAACCGTTGACCTTCCACAATCCACCCAATGAATAAGAATCACGACGAATACGTCCAACACCAGCAACATCAAATCCACGCAATGTTTCACCACCAAGGAAATAACGATAAACACGTGGAATATAACAATCGTCAATTTTACCCAGATAACCACCTTCAATGGATGTTTTTAATTGCCATCTGTCATCCCAGAATTTAACCATTGCAGTTGCATCACCATAATAACGCATATAAGTTGCCGTTCCGCCAAACCCGGTATATGTCACACCCAAATTACTAACAATACCGGTATGGGTATTCTGTTCAAAATTTGTATCCAGATTATAATAACGGAAATTTGTTCCCAAAGAATACAAACGTGCCTCGACCATACCTGTTCCTTGTTGTGGATCACTATTTTGGTCGAATGCCGCAGACAATCGCATCGTTTGTGACCAATGGTCCGTCAAACGCCACCCCAATCGACCCGAAATACTCAAAGAATCACGATTATAATCGTACCCGGTCAAACTTTCATAATCATACATTGTATATGCCACATCAAATCCGGCAGATAACGCACGACCAAACAAATATGGTTCTGTGAAACTGAATAATGCCTGCTTTTGATATTGCGCCCATGAACCCTTGATTTGTACAACCTGACCGCGTCCCATAAAATTGTTTTCAGTTATTCCCGCATCGACCATAAATCCGTTAATATTAGACCAACCAACACCACCAGACAATTCACCGGTTGGTTGTTCTTCTAATTGGACATCTAAATTCATCATATTTGCATCCGCCAGACGTGATGGCACCATTTGTACATTTTTAAAATAACGTGTGTGCATCAAATTTTGACGACCTTCTTCGATTGTTTGTAATGAAAAAGGGTCCCCAGCGCGCATAGGCAAAGATTGTTCTATAACATTATCAAATGTGCGCACATTCCCCAAAATGTTAATAGAATTCAAATATATACGATTTGTTTTTTCAATTTTGAATTGCAGCGATACGGTTTTATTTTCATCGTCTTTGACAGGTACCGGTTCGACAGTAATAAATGCATAACCATAATCAGCAACAGCACCACGCAGTGCAGAAACAGTTTCATCAACTTTATCGATATTATAAGTATCACCTGAATCCATTTTTACAAAGTCATACAATTCTTCGGTTGGAACATCTGGAAACGGATTATCAATCGTTAATTTTCCAAACTTATATTTTTCGCCTTCGGAAATATTAAATGTGACAGAATAATATTCACGATCTGGGGTAAATTTACCTTTGGCACCTGTGACATTTGCATCAATATAACCATTACGCATATAGAATTGACGAATTAATTGTTGATCATATTGAATTCTATCCTCGTCAAACACATCAAATTGGGTTAATATGCGCCACCACGCATGTTCGCGTGATAAAATCGCACCACGCAAAGTCCGTGCACTGAAATGTTCATTACCAGTAAAATCAATATCAGAAATATATGTTGGATGACCTTCGGTTATTTCATATACGACATTCACACGATTATTTTCCAGTTCAATTTTTTGTGGATCAATTTTTGTGCCGAAAAAGCCTTTGCGTTGATATATTGTCAGCAATCTTTGGACATCTGCACCGATAACGGATTCATCATATGCCGAACGTTCTTTTAATCTGATTTCTTTTTTCAAATCATCTGTTGAAACTTCGTCATTACCTTCGACAGTCACCTGTGATACAATTGGCGATTCTGTTACATTTATGCGCAAAACATTTCCAGACATAGACACATTTATATCTGAAAAATACCCACTGTTTTGTAATTTTTTTGTAATTTCGTTTGTGCGTCCCTGGGTAATATTTTCACCGATTTTAACACCTGCCAAAATACGAATGGATTCAGCGTCCATACGTTTTGCACCGTTCACATCAACACGTGAAACCGTTGCGGCAAAAACCGGAAACATCACCCCGATAAAACATGCCCCAGCAAAAATGTATTTTTTATCAATCATACTAATTTAATCCAAATACCCGTGCTATATCATTCCACATAGTAAGCAACATTAACCCAATAATTAAAATCCAACCACAGGCAAAAGCAATTTCCATGGCTTTGCCTTCCAATCTTTTACGCGTAATAAATTCTATGATTAAAATCAACAGGAATCCACCGTCCAACACAGGTAATGGCAACAAATTCACAACCCCCAAATTCACTGATAATAATGCGATAATAGACATAAATGCCCAAAAACCGATGGATAAAGCCTGACCAGAAACCTGGGCAATGGTTATAAATGACCCCAGTTGTTTAGATGAACGTTCGCCAGTAATGATTTGTTTTAACACGACCAATAAAGTCTTGGATTGATTATATGTTTCGCGCGCCCCCCAATATACGCCATCAACAAAACCTTTTTTACGCAATTCTGTTTTGCTGCCATCTGCAACCAATCCCCACCTGTCATCAGGGGATAATTTCACAGTAATAGTATTTGCACCACGCATTAATTCAACATTTGCATCATGTTTTGCTGCCAATTCTTTGGCCAGAATAATTTCACCCCAGTTAGATATTTTTTTACCATCAATTTTAACAATAACATCGCCAGGTTTTACACCAGCATTAAACGCGACACTTTTTTGAATAACCTGACCAACAACTGGTAATTGCACTTCGCGTGGATGAAACATAAACGCTGCAGAATATATAAACCATGCTAATACAAAGTTCATCACGACACCAGCGGCAATTATTATAAATTGTTTCCATTTTGGTGCAGATAAATAATGACCTTGTTTTTTTCCTTCGTCTAACTCTTCATATTTTTTACGGTTAAACATATCTTCTTGACCGTATATTGACACATATCCACCCAGTGGCAAACAAGCCAACTGCCATTGTGTGCCATATTTATCGTGCCATTTAATCAGGGCAGGGCCAAATCCAATAGAAAATTTATCAACGCGCACGCGTGCCCAACGTGCAGCCAAAAAATGTCCCAATTCGTGGATAAAAACCACGACACCCAAAACAATCATTAATGCAATAACAGTCATCACAATATGCATTTTTTCTATTCCCCCTGTTAACCCCCAAATTATGCCATCATCAACCAAACCAAAGGTAAGACATAAATCCAACCATCAAATCGGTCAATCAATCCACCATGACCTGGTAAAATTGTTCCGAAATCTTTGATTCCTAGTTTGCGTTTAACCCAACTGGCTGTCAAATCACCATACTGGGACAGCAACGCAACCGCGATACCAACCCACAACAGTTCTGGTAAATAATTACCAACAACCAACGGTCCAAATGATAATGCAACAATCGCGCCACAAATAACACCAGCAATTTGTCCGACCCATGTTTTGTGTTCTGATACGCGTTCCCACATTTTATCAGCCCCAAATAACTTTCCGAAAAACCAAGCCCCAATATCCGCAGCACAAATAATGGATAACAACAATAACATATTGGGCACACTGGCACCGACAAAATAAACGGCAGCAATCAGCATAATTAACCAAGCCAGAAAGAAAAAGAATAAAAATCCATGTGCAACAACATCTTCGCGTTTAGCATTAGACAGGCGATTAATCATTTCATACACCATGCCAACAGCAATAAATACCCCCAACCAACGAACAATATGAATGCCAAAATGTTCCATTACACCGGCAATACAAACGATGCCCAGCATTCCCAATGCCACCAATACGCGTTTTGTTGTTTCAGACATAATCATTTACCCTTGTTTTTTCCAGAATAATCTTTCTTTTTTCCGCCACCAAATCTGCGATCGCGTCTAGAATATTCGTCCAGAATACCTTGCCATAATTTTTCTGATTTGACCAAATCTGGCCAATGTTCTGGGACAAACAGCAATTCAGCATACGCCAATTTCCATAACAAGAAATTAGAAATACGACATTCATTACTGGTGCGAACCATCAAATCAATTGGCAATAAATCCCCAGTATCCATAAATGTTTCAAATGTTTCACGTGTGACATGTTCACCGTTGTCAATAGCAGCGTTTACAGCACGTACAATTTCATCTTGACCGCCATAATTCAACGCAAACACAACAGTCCCATCAGTGTTTTCAGATGATTTTTCTTCTAATTCATCGCACAATTTTGCCAATTTTTTTGGCAATCTATCACGTGAACCAATAACACGATAACGGATATTATGTTCCAAAGCATGTTTTAAATTTTTGTTTAATTCAGTATAAAATAAATCCATCAAGAAATTTACTTCTTCATCACTGCGATTCCAATTTTCCGTAGAGAAAATAAAAAACGTAATGGTCGTAACACCTTTTTTAATATACCAATCAACCATGTTTTCAAAATTCGATATACCGGCCTGGTGACCTGCAAGTGGCGGTAAACCGCGATTTTCGGCCCATCTGCGATTGCCATCACAAATAAAAGCAATGTGTTGAGGAATTTTTTGAGGAACCACATCGTTTGTTTTTTTATCTTTCTTGAAAAATTTAAACATATTCGTCACCTTGTGTTATAAAATGTTAAGTTTTATACAGTTTTATACGGACATAATATCTGCTTCTTTTTGTTTTGCCATCGCATCAACTTCTGCTGCACGAGAATCAAATACTTTTTGAATATCATCCTCGTATTTACGTTGATCGTCTTCGGAAATTTCTTTGTCGGTCACAGCACGTTTAATCTTGCCCATGGCATCCTGACGAATGTTGCGCATAGAAATCTTGGCTTCTTCGGCATATTTACCAGCAACCTTGGTTAATTCTTTACGACGTTCTTCGGTAAGTGGTGGCATATTCAAACGAATAACTGCACCTGCGGTCATTGGATTTAATCCCAACCCAGAATCACGAATTGCTTTTTCTACAGGACCAGCATTATTCATATCCCATACAGTCACGTTTAATGTCTGATTGTCTGGTGTTGAAACAGTTGCAACCTGGTTCAATGGAACTTCGGATCCATACACAGGAACCTTGACACCATCCAATAAATGAACAGATGCACGACCTGTACGTAAACCTGCGAATTCGTTTTGTAAAATTTCCAATGTTTGTGCGGTTTTTTGTTCAACCTCGGCCTTTAAATTTTGATAATCCATAAACATCTCCTTATATGTAAAATTAGATTAGCAAAAATATTTGACATTTGGCAAGAAGAAATATAGAATATGTTTGCTCAAGTGGGGTTGTAGCTCAGTTGGTAGAGCACTTGCATGGCATGCAAGGGGTCGTCAGTTCGAGTCTGATCAGCTCCACCAGGTTTCATAAAGTTTATGGCGGGCGTAGCTCAGTTGGTAGAGCATCGGTTTGTGGTACCGAGTGTCGCCGGTTCGAGCCCGGTCGCCCGCCCCATAAAGTTTTCCCCCACGAAAAGTGGGGGTATTTTTATCAAACCAATTTCCGATAATATCAGAATATTTTATCCTGTTTGTTCGTCAGATAGATAAAAACGCCCACACACATTTTATGGTAAAATTGAATCAAACGATTGACTTAAATAAAACATAATGATATTATATGCTGGTCTAATAAATGGAAAGGGCTTAATAAAATGAAACTGATAAAAAAAGACAGATTGCAATACGGTTTATGCGATGTTAATGCAAACATATCTATGCTGGGGGCATTTCAGTTAATAGAAAACGCGAGTACCGAAATGATGGGGATACTAAAACTTGATGGTGAAACCTGTTTACGTGAATATGGCGGAATGTGGGTATATGTCCGCAATCGTATTGAATTTCGCGAAAAAATGCACTGGCTGGACGAATATACGATTGAATCTTATATATCTTCAATTGGTGGTGCAAAATTGAAAATAGACACAATTATAAAAACTAATGGAAAAATTGCGGTTGCATCACGTGCAGAATTGTGTGCACTAGACAAAGAAACCGGTAAAATTCGTCGCACAGCCACAGTTGGTATCAATGAAAAAATTATCGCAGAACCAACAGAAACAGACGTAGTATTTGAAGGATTTAATTATCCCTTGTCTAAATTGATTGATACTGTTGTTATACGCAGTTCTGATATTGATTTTAATAAACACACCAACAATATTGCCTATGTAAAATATATCTGCAATCAATATAATACACCGGAACGTGCCAAAATACCTATTAAGGCAATTGAAATTCAATATGTAAATCAAACATTTGAAGGCGATACATTGGAAATTTATCGTTGTCAGGATAACGTGTTTTCTATTCAAAGTAACGGCAAAACAATTGTTAATTGCATAATCAATATCTGATGTGTTTTGCCAAAATATTGACTTTGCATGATGATAGTATAATAATCAGCAGTAAGAAAGGTTTTTACATGACATCAACAAAAGAAAAATTGCTAGCAAGTGCAACACAAATGTTTGCAGAGCATGGATTTGATGGTGTGTCTACGCGTGATTTGGTGACTATATCCATGGTAAACCTGTGTTCTATCAATTATTATTTTGGTTCCAAAAAAAAATTATACGATGCGGTTATTGATAACATTGTGGATAATATCAAGGAAAACCTTATTACGAAAATAGATGAATATAAATCTCAAAATATCCCAGCCATAGATAAAATAACTTTTATAATCAGTGAATTTTTTGATTATTTGTTTTCGAACAAAATATCAAATTCGATGGTTATGATTTTATTTCGTGAATTGTTAAACACAAATACTGGCGAAGATAGAATATATAATGAAGTAATGGAACCCATAAAACAAAGTTTTGTAAATTTGATAATCGATGCAACCGGTGCTGATAAACAAACAGCATATATCACAGCCCAATGCCTTTTCAGTCATCCTATATCTTTTCGATTGTTGCAAAACAAAGAAAAGTATTCTCAAAACTTTTTACAAAAAACGAAACAGCAGTTGGTTGAAAATTGCAAAATTCTGTTAATGCCCCATAAAGCCTAAAAGGCAAATTATCAGGATACAATTACGTTATTTGTTTTTTTTATAAACTAGGTCAGTTTATATGACATTTCTATTAAATTTTGTATATTTTTTAACGGTATTGTTCCGTCCAATAATACAGTAATCCAATGATTTTTGTTCATATGATATGCTGGTAAAACGCCTTTTACACCACGAAAGAATTCCGTATCATTTGTTTTCAAATTTATAATATCAATATCGCCATCACCAGACAGTTTTAATATACTGCGTGGAACGGTTCCTATTAATGCAAACCATTTATTATTGTCGTGATGCCGAAAAATACAATAAGTCGGATAACGCTTCCACAGATATTCCGGGGAAGCGTTATATTTGTTATTTATAAATTTTATAATTTTTTGTTTCATTATTTCAAATTAGTCTTAAAGAACTGTTCCAATTTGTCAAATGGTATTACTTCCATATTGTCATACAAATCAACATGACTTGCGCCTGGAATAATCATCAATTCCTTGTTATCGCCAGTCAATTTTGCAAAAGCACCTTCGCTGAAATAACGGCTGTGTGCTTTTTCGCCATGTATCAACAATACCGGTGTGCGAATTTCATGTGCATATTGTAATAATGGCATATTAATAAATGACAAAGAACTTGTTTTATTCCATCCGCCATTTGAATTCAAAGAACGTTTATGATATCCGCGTGGTGTTTTGTAATATGCATAATAATCTTTCACAAATTGTGGGGCATCTTCTGGTAATGGATCAACCACACCGCCAGCCAAATCATATTTTCCGTTTTTGTAATCTATTGTACGTTGTTCGTTTAATGCTTTTTTGTTTGCAAAACGAGCATCTGCATTATCGTCTGCATCAAAATATCCGTTTGCAGAAATACGTGTCATATCATACATTGTTGATGCAACAGTTGCCTTGATACGTGTATCCATTGCTGCGGCATTTATTGCCATTCCACCCCAACCACAGATACCGATTATACCGATTTTATCGGCATCAACATCTGCACGATTACTCAGATAATCGACCGCCGCAGAAAAATCTTCGGTATTGATATCAGGTGATGCAACATAACGAACATTGCCACCACTTTCGCCAGTAAACGATGGATCAAATGCCAATGTAATAAAACCGCGTGCCGCCATTTCTTGGGCATACAGACCAGACGATTGTTCTTTAACTGCACCAAAAGGCCCAGATACTGCAATTGCGGGCATCTTGTCAGCAGTTTTCTTTTTTGGCATATATAAATCGCCAGTTAATTCAATTCCATATCTGTTGTGAAAATGTACTTTTTGTGTGACAACATTTGGATTTTTTGGAAATACATTATCCCATTTATTACATGGAAAAAGTAAGCAACCTAAAATTCCCAACACCGCTATAATTATTAATATAATTGTCCATTTCATGTTAAACTCCCTGTGGTTATATTGTGATTTATTTACATTTGTTCATCAGCCCAATTTTTTAATTCTTCTGGGGTAACATCGGTTGAAAAACGTTTGCCAACCATAACTTTTGCATTCGGTGCTAATGACTGCAAATTTGCACCATAATCACCGATACCACTGCTGCCCGATGTGGCAAATGGTATAACTGTTTTGCCAGCAAAATTATAACTTTCAATAAACGTATCCATAATGGACGGTTCGCGTCCCCACCAAATCGGTGAACCAACAAATACAATTTTGTATTGTGATATGTCTTCTATTTTTGATGCGATTGCCGGTCTGGAATTTCTGTCGCCCATTTCCACAGATGAACGACTTTTATCATTTTGCCAATTCAAATCATCAGATGTATATGGTTGTTCCGGAACAATTTCAAACAAATCAGCCCCAATTGCTGTTGCAAGTTTGTCAGCCACAGATTTTGTATTACCGGTGGCACTGAAATATGCAACCAATATTTTATCATTTGTCATATTTGTTTCCTCGGCTTTTGCATTTGTAAATATTGCACACACCAACATTAAAACAGATAATATTTTTTTCATAACATTTCCTTTCGTATGAAAAGCATACAGAATGTGCACAATTTTTGCAAGTTAATAAAAAGGAATTTTTTATTTGATTTTTTCTAATGTTTTTAACAATTCATCACGATATGGTTTTGACTGACTTAATGGAATATTATAGTTTGCCCATATTTTTTTTGTGCCGTCTTTTGTGCGTGTTGTAACGGCATCTATTTCGCGGTTTTCGTTTATATGCACAAAAATAGGTTGATATTTGCTTTGTTTCAATGCCATCGTATCCACAGGAATATCCATTTTAATTTTCAAATCTTTTTTCACCCATTGAAATACCGGAACGATACTGTTTGTCGTTGGCGACAATTCTTTTTCCATATCCACAAATTCTTCATAACCGTTTTTCAGTTTATAAAAATCAACTGCTTCCTTCAACGCAGAAAGGCTCATTTTTGTCGCAAATATAGTTGCACTTTGTTCTGCGGCCTTTAACAGTTGTGTTCCAATACCGCAACGATGATATTTTGGTAATACATATAACCGTTCCAGATACATTTCATTTGGTTCATAAAAACACCCAAATGTAAAACCAATCATTTGCGTGTTATTATATGCACCAAAGGCAAAATTATGTTTGTTTTCAGGCAAAGATTCCTTAAAAACGCCTATACGGTCTTTGATGATAGGTTGTGTTGGGTACGATAATCCGTATAATTCTGTATCGCACGTTGATTCAATGCGTACAAAGTCCTCCCACACACCTGGTGCAGTCTGATTAAATATAGGTACAATATTAAAATCTAATTTCTGTTTTGCCATGTGCCACAGTGTACTATTGTTTTTTTCTTTGTCAATTCATGTAAAATAAAAAACGCCCGATTTTCTCGGGCATTTTTTCAAGAATGTAATATTTTTATTTTGCTTTGTTTTTGCCTTCGACTGCATCCGCAATACGGAACAAAGACATGCACAAATCTAACACAAAATAATAACCCAAGAATACAAAATAACCAATCAAAGGTAACAATGCGCTATACAACAATGTATAAACAAATGTTAACAATGTCAGTTTTGGAATTGTATGTGTGATAAATGCCAAATCAATACCATTTGCCACAGATAACAACATGGCAACACCAAATGCAAATGGAACCAAACGGTATGATGCCTTGATAAGCAACGCAGTAATAGCAATCAAACTTTGCGCTGGTGTGGCAGAATCTTGTACACTAACATTTAACATTTTTGTAGGTGCCAAGAACATAACAGCCAAATACAATGTTAATCCGCATACGACCAAAGAAGACAAAGCAAAGATAACATGCCCCATGCAAATTGTCACAAGTGCAACAATACCGCTTATCAATGCTATGATGCCGGACAGAAATGCCAGCACATCCAAAAATGCGCCATTTACGATATGGGTTTTGGCCTGGTCAATAGAAGGTTTAACATATTCCAACATTTTGTCGGCAATATATCCCGAAATAAGACATACGACAACAAAGCCCAAAGCCACCACCGCAGCAGAACCAAACATAGCATCCAATCCTGTGGCATATTTACAACAAAAAGCAATGCCTAAAATTGGGAAAATGCCATACAAACAAACCAAACCAAATTTTTCAGCAAAATTTTCACTGCGTCTGAAAAATTCCAGCAGTTTATTGCCTTTTAACAGGTTCAGTCCTTTATCAAACAGTTTTTTCATTTTTACTCCTTTTTTATTTCATACTTTGATTTTAACACTAAGTAAAAAAATAAATCAATGAATAAATTACATAAAAAAACACCCGGTTTTTCAACCGGGTAATTTCGATTAACCAACCAATTTTTTCCAAATAGATTTCTTTGGTTGTTTCTTTTTTGGATGACGACGTGGTGCCGTTGTTGTTGTACGCTTTGCCTCGATATGTTGTGCGTTTTTCTTTTTCGCATCAGTTGACGGGGCATAAGCAGTCAAAATTTCTTCGGTTTTGACTTGTTCCGGTGCAACACGTTGAATAGAATATTGATCAATATTCATCAAACTATCATCGCCAACGATTACAATTTCTGTTTCGAATTCTGTTTCCATTGCTGACAATTCGGCACGTTTTTGATTCAACAGATAAATTGCAACATCGGTTGGAACCGTCATAATGATTTTCTGGGCAGATTTAGCCAACAGTTTTTCTTGTAAATGACGGAACAATATAATAGAAGCCGTTTGAATACTTGGAACCACCCCAGCACCCATACAGTGCGGACATGGAACATACGAAGATTCAATAAAACTACTGCGCATACGTTGACGTGACAACATCATCACACCAAATGCATTGATTTTTGCAACCTGGGTACGTGCGCGGTCGCGTTTCATAACCTCGCGCATTTTCATTTCCAACTTACGATTGTTGCGTTCTTCTTCCATATCGATAAAGTCGATAGCAACAATCCCGGCCAAATCACGTAATCTTAATTGCAAAGCAATTTCTTCGGCTGCTTCCAAATTAGTATTCAATGCAGTTTGTTCAATGTCTTTTTCCTTGATTGCACGTGAAGAGTTCACATCAATCGTCACCATGGCTTCTGTTTGGTTAATAACAATCGACCCCCCAGATGGCAACACAACATATGGACCATGTAAACCTTCTAATTGTTTTTCAACACCGGCCTTGACCATCAATGGCAGGGCGGCATCTTTATACAACGTAATTTGTTTGCGTGGTAATTTACCATACAACTGTTGGAAACAAGTTCTGGCAGCATCATATGCTTCTTCGCCTTGGATAACCATAGTATCGGATTTATCAGAAATAAAATCACGAACAACACGACGGAGCAGGGAATCTTCGGCATGAATGATTACTGGTGCGACTGATTCCAATGTTGTTTTACGAATATCATTCCATAAATTAACCAAATAATCGTAATCTTTGGAAATATCCTCAGCCGATGCCCCAGCCGCAGCCGTACGCAACACAACTGTCATTCCGCGTGGAATTTTCAGGTTATGTAAAATCTCACGCAATCTGGCGCGTTCAGCTTTGTCAGAAATTTTTTTAGAAATTCCATAACTATTGCGTTTTCTGGAATTAGGCATCAATACTGCAAAACGACCCGCCAAAGACAAATATGTTGTCATTGACGCACCCTTGCATCCACGTTCTTCTTTTACACCTTGGATTAACAAAATTTGTTTTGGTTTGATAACGTCTTGGATTTTGAATTCGCGTGCACGTTTCAAAAATTCCTTGTTATCTTCACCAGAATTTTGATCATCATAATCAGCAACTTCATCTGCCTCATCATCTGGATCTGTATCATCGTCAACGATGTTAGCATGTGCCAATTCTAATAATTTCTTTTTTTGTTCAGGTGTCACTTGATAATAATCTGGATGGATTTCAGAAAAAGGCAAAAAACCATTTTTCCCAGTTCCATAATCAACAAAAGCGGCCTGTAATGATGGTTCAACCCTGATAACCTTGGCCAGATAAATATTACCTTTTATCTGGGGCTTTGTTGTTGTTTCAACATCAAAATCAGACACGCGACCTGTATCAGAATCAACAACGACAACGCGTGTTTCTTCTGGGTGGACAGCATCCACGTATATTTTTTTTGACATATAATAATCCTTTTGCGTTAACCGCGCATACATTGGATACAATCTGTCCCCATGGGGCATCCACGCCCATGCCAAGGGAAGCAAAAAACGATACCACACATTGCCATGCAAATTGTAGAAATTACTAGTATAATCAACACTAAAATAATCCCACTGCTATGCGACAGACACAAGGTTATCAAACACATTTTATAAAAGCAAGCCAAAAGGAAAAAAACTAGATTTATGGTGGTTATTTAATTATTTCCAAAACCTCGGGCAATTTATCACAGATAAAATGTCCACGACCACTAAATTTATGAACCCTGATTGCAGGCATTTCTTTTACAATTTTATCAAAACTGTTTATGATATAAAAATCGTCATCATCAGATATCATGATATCTGCACCCATAGATGTCCGGTTAATAATATCATTTGATAAATTAAAATCGCGATAAAATCCAAAAGGTTGATAATTTTCTGTGTCGCAGTATGGCGCAACCAATACAATTTGGCGAACGTGTAATTCCGGATGTGTTGCCATATATTTTAATATAAAACCACCACCCGCAGAATGTCCGACCAAAACGGTATCTGGATTTATATCTTGAAAATTCATTATGCGTTCCCACTCGTCATATTTCATTAAATTTACATGTGCATGTGGAAATGCCGGCATTTGCATTACGACATCGCGGTCTTTTTCAATTTGGAATTGTAACCAATATTTCCATCCCTTGGACGGATTATATTCGCGTTTTGCCCAGTCATATTCAGGGTCCATAACCCCATGACAAAATATAATATTCATGATTTTTTCCTTATTTTTCCAAAATATCCCCAGACTTGATATATTCAGGGGTGTCTTTATTTAACTTTTGTTGTGCTTTTTTTGCGAATTTTTTTGCCTTTTTAATATCGTTATTCATATTATAAAATTCAGCCAATGCCCAAAATTCACGTCCGTCATCATACAGTTTTGCCAACACCCAATATGTAAGTGGTGCAGGTGAAATCAACAAAGAAGTTTTACATAATTCAACACCGCGTTCTTTATCCCCGGGTTTGTCGCGTTCAGCCAAAACCAATGCTAATGCAGTTTGAATTTGTGGTGCATTGTTATCAAATTCTAATGCTTTTTCATATGCATTAACACTGTCATCATAATGCCCCAGTTGATATTCTATATCACCAAGTAATTCATAATAGTAAGGATTATCAGGGTTATGCTTTATCAATGTTTTTATACCAACCAACGCAGAATCTAATGCACCGCCACGCATATTCCCAATTGTTCGTGCATAAACAGCAGCATCACTGGAATCACGATATGGATATTTATCTAAAATTCTGCGTTCTTGATACAGATATCCAATCAATTTAGCACGCGCCAGTTCGTATTCTGAATCTGAATAAGTTTTATATTTCCCAGAATGTTTTATATTTTTTATTTTTTCGCGGGTATTTTTTAATCGTTCATTGGTTAATGGGTGATTAGTATTGTTTTTATTCATTTTGGATTCTGCTGCACCAATTAAATCCCGCATTTGTTCAAATACAATAATCAGACCCTCAGGGTTTATATTGGCACGCACCATTAAATCAACAGCCAATTCATCTGCAATTCTTTCTTCATCACGCGAAAAAGACAACATTGATTGTTTTGCTATTCCGCCAGCCCCAGCCAACACACCGGCACCCAACGATGGATTTCCCCCGGCAACAACCAAACCAATACCCAATGCCTGGATTACCATTGCACGTTTCATTTCTGCATCCATTCGTGCAGACATTTGCGCAATGTGGCCACCAACCATATGTCCCAATTCATGTGCCACAACGGCCTGTAATGCATTCGGATTTTTTATTCGTGTCAACAGACCGGTATAAACAAAAACATCTTCGCCGCCGGTAACAAAAGCATTAAAACTATCATCGTTTACAATGTGTATTTTTAACCTGTTTTCAGGTATATCTGCCGCAACTGCCACCGGTGTAATTAATTTGTGCAGTAATTTTTCTACTTCGGTATCATTAACAACAGACAACGCATGCGCTGGCATAATTACAAACATAGTTATTAAAAATATAAAAAATTTACGCACTTATATTCTCCCCACATCCAAATATATTCATTAAATCGCGTGCCCATACACCTGTATTATCATCGCATGCCGCACGTGCAGCCAATTTGAATAAATCCCTGTGTTCACGCCAGTCTGCAAAGTGATATTGAATCCAACCACTTTGACGCGTTCCTAATAACTCACCAACGCCACGCATCATTAAATCCTGTTCTGCTATAACAAAACCATCGTCGGTTTCGCACAGCACGTCCAACCGTTTCAACCCATCGGGACTGACATTATAACCATACAACAAAATACAATAAGATTGAATTTTTCCACGTCCAACCCTGCCACGTAATTGGTGCAGTGCAGCCAACCCAAATTGTTCTGCGTTTTCAATAACGATAATAGACGCACGTGGAACATCAATTCCGACCTCGATAACAGTTGTTGCAACTAATAAAGACATATCGGAATCATTATCGGCAAATTCCGCCATAACTTTATCACGTTCTGCTTTTGGCATTTGACCATGAACCAATCCAGCAGTTGGAAATATTTGTCGCAACATTTCATGACGTGATATAGCCGCAGCCGTTCCAATACCATTTTCGTCTTGCACCAATGGACAAATCCAAAATACCTTGGCACCATCATCAACTTGTTGTTTTATGCGTAAAATCAAATCGTTGGTGCGTGCAATTGGCAATTTTGTTGTTTTAATAGGCAAGCGACCAGCAGGCTTTTCATTTATAATTGAAATATCCATATCGCCATACATTGTCATAGATAATGTTCGCGGAATTGGTGTTGCCGACAAAGCCAATAAATCGACGTTTTTTCCTTTTGCACGCAAAGATTCACGTTGATTAACCCCAAAACGATGCTGCTCGTCAACTACAACCAATCCTAAATCTTTGTATTCGACATCATCTGAAAACAGTGCGTGCGTTCCTATAACAACCTTGGTTCGACCAGAACGTAACGAAGTTAATTTTTCACGACGATTAACCCCCTTGTCGCGTCCGGTTAATATATCACATACAATGCCCAGATTATCACACATAGGTTTTATTTTTGCAAAATGTTGCTGTGCCAAAGTATCAGTAGGTGCCAACAATGCGGTTTGCCCACCATTTTCTGCCATTTTTAATGCAGCAATTAACGCAACAATGGTTTTACCAGATCCGACATCACCTTGAACCAACCGCATCATAGGTATATCGCCATCCATATCTTTGAATATCTCGTCTAATACACGTTGTTGTGCATTTGTCAGTGAAAAAGGCAAAGCTTTATAAAATTTATCTAGGTAATTATGTTTTTGTATTCTTGGGATTTTTTTGTTTTTCTGGGTTGTCCGATTGCGTCGACTGATAGCAATAGCGGTTTGATGTGCCAATAATTCGCAATATGCCAATTTAGAAACATATACAGAATTTGGCAATAAATCATCAGATGCTTTGGCAAAATGTACATGACGTAACGCATCAAAAAATTCAACCATATACTCATCATCAGAATCAGAAATCACAGAATCCAATTTTGAAAAAATCTGATCACGTACATTTGCAAATGTTTTTTGTGTCAATCCCTCGCCAGATGGATAAATAGCCTGGGCGGTTGGGATTTTTTTCACATTTTCCATCGTTTCTATAAATTCAGGATGGTTTATCACAGGCGGTTCCCCAGCTTCGATTTTGCCACTAACCATACGCCATTGACCAATTGGCAATTTTTCCAACCAATAATCTACGAATTTGGAATTAAAAAATTGAATAACCACAGAATTGCCCATTTTATCGGCACATAACACACGTATTGCACGGGCGCGTTTCATCCAAGGTGCCGTTTTTGGCTTTTTATACGATTTAATCAATAATGGAATAGTGATAACAGTGCCTGCATCAACACCAGCGACAGATTCTGCAATATCACGATTTCTGACATACGCGGGTTTATGCAACAAAAAATCTAAAACGCGTCGTCCCCCCAGTACATCTTCAAATCGGCTGGCCAACACCGGACCAACCCCCTTGATAAATTGTAAATCAGTATTCAAAAAAGCGGCAATTTCACTTCTCATACCCATAAAAGTACAGAATTTACACTTTTTAAGCAAGGAAAATCCATATAGTCAACATAATATAAAATTATTTTTTTAAGGTTTGCATTTCAAAATATAAATTGATATGCTGTATGTCATTGACGCATCAAGGAGAAATTATGTCTGGTCAGACAAAAAGAATTTTTAAGAAAATTATCAGTTATGCCGGTATATTTTTCTTTATGTTGGCGGCATTTATGTTGTGGTGGCAACTGCGTAATTACAGTTTGCACGACATTTTTAATGCAATTTTTGCAATTCCAAAGCGTAATTTGATTGCTGCATGTGTTGCGTGTTTTGGTGGATATTTGGCATTATCTTTATATGATTATTTGGCATTAAATTATGTTGGTGGACGTGTTTCTTGGTGGAAATGGATGCTGGCAGGAATGTTAGGGTTCGCTATCAGTAACAATGCCGGACATGCTGTGGTCAGTGGTGGCGCAATTCGTTATCGTCTGTATACCCGGTGGCGTATTACGGGTGGTGATATATTGAAAATGCTGACTTTTTCGGGATTTACATACTTTCTGGGTTGTACAGCAATAGTTATCATCGGTTTCTTTTTGATTCCACATGATATTATAAATCAATCATCTGGCACCAGTATGGGCTTGGGGGCCTTGTTCATATTCTGTTTGGGGGTAATATTGGCTTATTTTGGGATGACGGTGTTTTTTCACGATAAACAGATAAAAATAGGTCAAATTGTATTTAAAGTTCCACAAACAAAAACAGCATTTTTACAAACTGTATTGGGTATAACAGACAGTGTATTAGCTGGTATGGTGTTATATTTTTGTCTGATTCCGTTTTGGCATATATCATTTGGGACGTATATTGGATTGTTTGTTATTGCACAAACAACTGGTGTATTCAGTCAGGTCCCGGGTGGAATAGGGGTATTTGAAACAATATTCTTGTTGGCTTTGCCGGAAAATGTGGACAAGGCAACGGTGTTTGGTGCATTGTTGGCATATCGTATAATTTATTATGTTTTGCCATTGTTGGGTGTGGGCAGTTTGTTTATTATCTATGAACGGTGGTTGCGTGCGCGTATGAAACGTTGGTTGGCCGAGGCACACGACAAAAGGGTAGAAGTCGTGGAAAAAATAAAAACCGTCACAAAATCGGTCAAAGATAACGTCACCAAAAAAATTCCCCACAGAAAAAAATAATTGACTTTTTGCTTGATTTGTCAATTTTTTATGCTATATTTGGTATTGAAATCAACAAGGGGTGATGAATGTACCAAGCAAAATTAGAATCTTTTTTATCAGATTTATTGAACACAGATTCACTTGGTGGATATTTTTGGAATTTGATGGATTTGGCCAAGGGTAATATGGAACATTATTCTGGTCCACGCGATGAATCTGATTATTACAGAATTATGGCGGGAAATAATTCTGACGAATATAAACGCCATAGCAAGGTATTGTTGGATTTTTATGAAAACATAGACAGCGACTATACAAAAAAATGTCTGACTTATTTTTTCTGGGTGGCTCCATTGGTTGTAGAACCATACCAATTTCAATCTATATTTTCTGGGACTAATTATCGTGAAATAGATTGTTATACATGTATTATCGCAGATATTAATATGTTTTCGAATTCTAAATTAAAATACGATTTGTTAACTCGTATTATGAATAGAATAGAAAACAAATATGGTTTAAATAAAAAATATCGTACGGTTGTTCCAATGCAAGAAATGGATGAACAGGTGTACGAAGTTGCGCGTTTTTTCCGTGCAAATTGTAAATATGCAAAACAAGATAATCCACAAATACGTGAAACATTACTGCAAGATTTGCATGGTTTTATGCGTTTTGCAAACCCCAGCAATGTAAAGTTGGATTATGCCAAAAGGCTGAGACAGGTTTTGTTTCAAAAATTGCAACATACAATAAAAACTAATAATACTGACCAGGCCATACATGATGTATGCGCCCAAGCATATCAATATATTGCTGGTGCCAGTGCCGCAAATCAAACCTTTGTCGAACAGGCTTGGGATGAATTTGATTATCCTGCAATTATTGGCGTTCCATCAGTCGTGCAAAAAATATTAGATTCAAAAACAAAATAAAATATTTGTTATGGAATAAAAAAAAAAGAGGCATTTCGCCCCTTTTTTATATATTTATCCAGCTCTGCCGTATCTTTCCCTATATATCACAGCTTCTTCTGTTGCCATCTGCTGCATTTGGGATGTGCCTTTATCAAAGCCTGCTAACTTTTTCTTGCGTACACGATTTATTGCAAGTTTTAATGAATGTGTTTTGCTGAAAGATTCTAATGTATCCCAATATGACATTAAATCCAGATATTTATCATGTGTGTCATCAGCCATTGTTGATCTTTCATCTGTTAACACATCACGTTGTGCAATCATGGATTGTTTATCCTGTTCTGCGTGTTGATATTCTGAATCTGCTGTGACAAAATCTTGTTCCGCCTTATCAAATTCTTGTTGTGCATTATCAAAATTTTGATAAGTTTTTTGTATTGTTTCCAATTCATGTCTGTCACCAGCCAATGATTTACGGAAATCTACATAGGCATTATAACTTTGTGGTTCCGTGTTTTTCCAATACTCTGCAAATTCACGTGTCCCAGGTGTATATCCTGCTGGTGTGCGTCCAGCAGCGGTTGCCAAAAATTCACGTTCCATTGATTGCAATGTCTGCATGTTTTCTTGGTATTTTTGGCTGTCTGCTGTAAACTTTTCTTGAACCACTTCGCGCCCACCATAACGTGTTTCCAATGCGGTTAATTTTGCACGTGCAGATGTTAATGATGCTTCTTTGTTGTTTTTAATAGTTTCTTTATTGGCTCTTTCAGTTGCCCAATTTGCAATAACACCATCTTGGGCGGCTATTTGTGTATTATAACCATTGATTTGTGTATCTAATTCTTGTATATCCTGATTACGTTCACCCAACATTTGATTGCGTGCAACATCAATATCAGCCATATTTCCATTAAATTTAGTGCGACGACGCATAACACCATTACGTATTGCCGCAACCCCACGACCGGTCAAAATAATCGTTTTCTTTGCAGCCCAATCAAACCCCTTGGCCAATGCGCCAACTAATCCATATTTTTTTGCAATATTTGTTTGTGATAAT
Organism: uncultured Alphaproteobacteria bacterium; assembly: GCA_946625925.1. Lineage (GTDB taxonomy): Bacteria > Pseudomonadota > Alphaproteobacteria > Rs-D84 > Rs-D84 > Enterousia. The sequence goes on from CAMOTP010000002.1 coordinate 24,160, forward strand.
ACAGACAAATCTTCTTTGTTCATTGCATCCAATGTTCTGCTGTGCATAATCCCATATTTCATCACAGACAAAATTTCCATAGATGTTTTTGCGGCTTCGATATCATCATCTTTACCAGAATGAATTGCATCGACAATGATTCTGGATACTATTTTGCGCAATTGTTTTGCGTTGCGTAATGCACCATCAAATGCATCCGGCATTTTTTTTGAATATGTATCCATTTTTTTGGCAAACCATTCAAAGTGCTTTTTAGCACTCGGTGATTTTTCTTGGATTTTCGCGATAATTTTTTCTTTGTTTTCCAGAATTCCCTTGATTCCATCAACCGGTCTTAATCTTTTGCCATCTTTATTTTTGATACTGTCAAAAGTTTTAATAATAGTCTGTGAATAAGGCGACATATACACGCGTGTTCCACGCAACACATCAGTAAACTGACGTAAATTACTGTCCCAGAAATCGTGAACTTTGTCTTTGACTTTATTCAGGAATTTTTTCTCGTCCTTGTATACTGGTGGAATATAGTCCTCACTTTTTTCATCATCAAAAGCAGTCTTTTCCAACCCTTTTTCAATCTTGGATGAAATTGTTCCTACATGGTCATATTTTTTAAATTCTTCGCGGAATTTAGCATTTCGGGTTAGTGTGCTTACCAATCCTGGCATTACAAATTGAAAGCCTGGGTGATAGTGTGCTTCGAACCATTGTTCCGCATTAGCAGGCAATTTATATTTATCAAATTTGTATTCTGCGGCCTCTGAACCTTCTGGAAATACTTCTGTTGGATATGCACGTATATAATTTACAACAGAAACAACCTGTTTACGAACCTTGGGGTCTGTTTTATACTTGCCATCTTTGATATTTTTGCGGAATTTTTCATAATTAAATTGATTATCATCAAAATTACGCAATATATACGGGTTGTCTTCTATTGCCTTGGTTAAATAAGCCTCGTTTTCATCATTTGCCAAGATTTTTGTATAAAAATCGGTTAATTGCGCCTCTGCCCCAGGAATAGGTTCTGGATGGTTGAATACTTTATTATCGCCAAAAAATTTGTCATAAATTCTTTCTTTAAACTGTTTGTTCAAAGAAGACTCGTCATCAGACATGTTTTCAAATACAGCCAAAAACGCCTTATATGCGGCTTTATTGGCAGCTTCGTCCAATACGTCAGTATAGGCCAGGTCTTTTTCCCAGTCCTTCATATGACCGACAAAGTCTTTGTTCTTTTTATAAGAATCAAAGCGCTCTTTAACATCAGGACTCATTTGTTCCAAATGAATTTTCTTGACTAATTTCTCGATAAATACTTTAAAATCTGTTTCAGCCATACTTGCCTCCTTTTGTTCGGATGCGCTCTCCTCAACCACATCATATAATTATAGTATTTTTTGACAAAAAATCAAGTGGCGACAAGTTTTTTTTTATAAATTTTTTTTATAAAAAAAAACGATTGTTTTCACAATCGTTTCTATTCGTGGTGGAGCCACAGGGATTCGAACCCTGGACCCACTGATTAAAAGTCAGTTGCTCTAGCCAGCTGAGCTATGGCTCCATTGAAACTTTTTACAAGTTCGGGGCTAATTTTGACACAAAAAAAATAGAAATGCAAGAAAAAATTCAATTTTTTGCATTTACAAACTAAAAAACACCAGTTTCAGCAAATGTCTTGGTAAAAAAAGCAATTTTATGCTATAATTCACAAGAAATAAATAAAGGGTATGATTATGTCTGATTATGTGCCATATTCCGAAAAACAAAGGATTTTTGAACCGGCTGATTGGGAAGAAATGCACTTTTTGGATCAAGATTGTCCAACCGCCAAAAAAGCCACAGAACTTATGCGTACAGTTGCGTCGCGTTTATTACGCATAGATAAAGACGGTAAAAATGTTGATATAAATGATTTTGAATTTTTAATATACGATGATTCATCGCCTAATGCCGCATTTGTTTCAAATTCTCAAACTAAAAATGGCAAATATGTTGTGATGATTAGTACCGGTATTATGGGTTTATGTAAAACCGAGGATGAATTTGCTGGTGTTTTATCACACGAACTGGGGCATTTTACATATGATAAAGTGTTTGGAAACAATGAAAACACAGTGGGGCAAGAACGATTTTCTGATATACATGCCTTGGATTTAATGATTGCCGGTGGATATGATCCTGCGGCATATTCAAATGTATGTGACCAATTTCGTACCAGTTACCAGGCGAGTGCCTTATTTGATGTGCATGGCAGTAGTTTTGCCAGGGGCGAAGATGTAAAAACGTATTTAACATATTTGCATGAAAAAAAACTTGGTACATTTACTATCGAAAAACCGACAGGTTTATGGAACGATTTTGTAAAGATTATAACTTCACATCGGGATAAATATAAATCATATTTTACCCAGGCTTTGGAACACAAATTTCCAAATACAAAAAATAATAACAAAAAACCAGAAATAACACAGTTGTTTGATTTTATCATATCAGAAATGGCATCAGATAAGTTAAATAATTCACAAAGAATATCAGATGTAAATAACTATATAGAATCATACAGCAAATCAGATAAACCAAAAATCAAAGCAACCCAAAAATTTTTTGAACAATTTATGCAATTATATATGACCCAGGATGTAAAAATAAGAAAAGATTGGGCGATATATAATATATTTCGAAATATAAAAAATAAATTTCGTGACGGCCAATACTTTAACGTGTGTGAACCGTTTAAGCATGATATAGATATTATTAATGAATTTGTAACAACACGTGACCCGGACAGAATAGACCAGTTGTATGATAACCATATATATAATATGTCTCAACATGGGTGTTATGCGGGGATGATGATAGATTCAATACGAGATTTGTTTGGTGAACCACATAGTTTTCAAATGCCACCACGTGAATCTGCAAAAAATTCAATTATGCCGACTGATTTGCATGTATCCCAAAGGGTCGATGACCATGTTTTTACAACCATAGGCATGATACGACATGGTTATGACCAATGGTTGACAGATTCTGGCCTAAACGGTGGCAGTAACTATGCCGGCAAAATAATATCTATTGACCCTGATGAAATAGAAAAATTAAGACATGAAGTACAATTAAAAAAGGATGTCAAAAAACGTGAACAACGATATGAGATTAACCATCAAAATTTTATAGCATATATGGAAATATTAAACGATTTATATGCTTTTAAAACAGGTAAAAAACGTGCAAGCGATATTGTTAATTATTATCAAACACAAAAAAACAATAATAAATATTGGATACAATCTTTTTGGAACGATTTTTTCAATGGGCTGGATATAGGTGATTTTAATAATGAAAACAAATATTTCCAATCTGAAATAAATCAATTGAAAACAAGTCAGGCATTTACGGAACTGTGTGTAAAACCATATATACAAACCCTGCATAATGCAATACATTGGGTGTTGCCAGATTTAGAAGAAGTATTGGATTTTGAACCGGCCCCAGGTGAATCATGGTTGGATTGTTTAACACATATTCTCAGTGTGATGGGACCCAGAAAAGCAAAATATATAAATGTTGGTGAATATTTATATCGTGGACATTATATGTATGATGCAATAAATCCAGCGTCTTGGGGATATGGTAATGCTGGCAGTATGGAATCTGCATTTAGTGTATTTTCAGATCTTTTGGAAACGGCACATCGTGAAACAGGTATGTACAGACAAGAACTTGAAAAATTTTATGGAATAGATCATAGATTTCAGGTTTTTGATTTTAGGTTCATAGAAAACAGATTAAACTTAAATTTAGATATGCAACGTTCCAGATGTGCGGATAAATGGATTAAATACACCGCCGAACAACAAACTATTTATGCGGATAAACAAGATTGGATGTATCCATACAGAAAACTCTCAGATACACTAGATAATGATATTGCAAAGGGCGATTTGCACGTATTACACAGAATGTTGAAAACAACAGGTATGCTTGCCACAAACGAACAGGATTTAATACGGGTATTAAACCAACGTGATGAAAAAAATCAGCCAATGCCAGCCTATATAATGGCTAACGCGTTTTTATATTATATCCGTAAAGATTATCCAATACATGATTTATATTCTGTTTTATTTGCTTTACGTTCCGCCAAAAATGCAATCGATGCAGGTTATACGGATGAATTGGCTGATTATATAACTAAACATAATTTATTCCCATCGGATTTAAAATCCAGATACGATTTATATGTATTAATGGAATCTATGGATGTTTTTTCCAAAGAAAAATCTAACCAATCAAAATTATTAAATTTGATGTTGGAACAAATTAAAAAATTACCAGATGCTGAAAAACACGATTACGCATATAAATTGTTATCTGGTTTTTATTTTCCAGATAACGATGCCGCCAGTAAAGATAATCGCGAATCTAATACAATGGATTTCCCGTTGGTCAAGGAACAACTATTGGAAATATATTCGGATTTAATTGCTAAAAAAATGGGACGTGATGATAACAGCGATGCCTATTTGGCCAAGGTTCAAGATTTTATTCAATTTATCAATACACCACATAAATGTTATGACAAACATTCTAATGACAATAACAGAACAGCATTTAATAAAAATGATTTGGGGGCTTTATACAGATTGATTTCTGATAAAATTCAATCCCAAGAACGTGTATCTCAGGCTTTTGCTACTAATAAAAACATAGCCGTATCAGATAAAGATTTCCAAGATTCTGATATGTATGGTCGGGCTGTGGAAGGCGCATTGGATATTTTGCAACGTAATTCAGAATTATCAATTTATGCAATAGAATTCTTGAATACAAAATTAACCAATAAATCTATTCAGGATTTTCGTAATAAATGTTCAAAATTTGCCAAAAATGATGATAGAGTTGCCCAGGCAATAAAACCTGCGGTTTTGGAAAATTTATATAACACATTTTGGTCATCTGGGTTAGAAATTAGAACATACATTATGACCAAACTATTGAACCGTGGTTTCGGCAATTTAGACAATAAAATTAAATATGTATGTGATATGAATTTTGATAAAAATAGTGAATATTACCAGGATGCTTTGCTGGTGTTTGATTGTGTGATTAAAGCATTCCGTGATTTTTCCCAAGATAATATATTGGCAGCAATCGCCTCGGCTGATAAAAACAAACAAGAAGGTCAAACCGCCTCTCGCAGTGTAGGCGAAGCTTTGTGTATGTTTTTTGAAAATATGGGGCCGGCCTGGGTAAAATTTGGCCAGTTGTTGTCATATGTTCCAGAATTACCATCAGAAATTCGACACGATTTAGGAAAATTAAAAGACCAGGCAGACATACCGGCTCGTTGGGATTTATATCAATGGATGCACAATGTATTACCAAATGATTTGTATAATCGTATAGAACGGGTTGAAAATATTGTTGGTGCGGGGTCTTTCTGGATAACCGCGGTCGTGCAATTACGTGGTGATGATGGCAAATCAGAAAAGAAAGTTATTCAAATTTTGCGCGAAAATGCAGCTAGTCGTTCTGATGCCGGTTTTGAAACAATAGAACGAGCAATATCAGAATTATCAAAACGGAAAAAATCGTATAAAATGTTGCAAAGTGTTGCACACCAGGCACATGAATCTTCCAAATACGAAGTTGATGTAAACGTTGGCAATAAACAGTATGAAAAAGCCAAAGAATTATATGGCGATATTCGTGTTGAAATAGATGGAACAACATATACGCCGCATGTTGCAGATTGGCGTTATTATGGTTCTAACCCGGATGGAATGGGATATAAAATAATGGACTATGCATCGGGTAACACATTGTCGCGTATAAAAGCATCAGAAGAAGAAAGACGTAAAATGGCATTGGCATATTTTACAATAGAAATGACCAATTTGTTCAAGGGAGATGTATGGGATATCGACAGACACCAAGGCCAACAAAACTTTGAAAGGACATCTGACACAAATGTTGATATAAACATATATGATACGGGTGCCCAATTACCGCAGGGCCCCAATAAAGTGAACAAGGTTTTATTGGCAAGTATATTTTTTGGTTTAATAACTGCGGTTCAAAATAATAAACCAATAGACGCGTATCTGCTAAAAAAGATTAAACAACTAGATAAACTTCAAAACAAGGCCAAGATAAATGTATCATATGTATCAAATGTCCAAAAGGGTTTAATGGCGTTATCAGACATTATCGAATATCAAAAAGAATTAAAAGACTCAGATGGCAATATTATTCAAAAGCGTAAAAGTTTATCTGGTGAAGATTTGAAAAATGCGATAGTTGCAGTTCTGCAAAATCCAACTGTGGACAAATGGTTGCGTGTTGTGATTATGGGACGATATGTCGGCCATAAATTAACAACTGGCGAATTGAAAACATTAAAGAGTTTGGCAACAAATTCGAAACAGGATGAAAAAAATCCGATACATATAAACATTGTTGATGACGATGTAATAACTTTATCTGGTGCCTTATTAAATAAATCTATTAATGAAATTAAGGCGTTAGAAAACCCTGATAATTACATTTTGGGAATTAACAAACAACACATAAAATCAAACGACAATACTGTATTAGGTGAACTGAAAAAATTAGGGATGTCAATAGGCAATTAAAAAACAAACTACATTGATTCTAATCTTTTAATGCGTTCATTAATATCAGGATGTGTGGAAAATAAATCGCCCATAAAAGCTTTGCGTGGTTCTGCAATACAAGCAATAGCCATAGATTTAGATTTTTCCAAAGTTTTTACTGTGGATGCATCGCTTATTTTTCGTAAAGCATCTGCCAATGCCCCAGGGTTTCGTGTAATTTGCGCACCACAGGCATCTGCTGCAAATTCGCGTTTACGTGATACAGCCAGTTGCAAAATAGGTGATACGATAAAATTAAATACAGTAAATGCCAACCACACCATAATCAATACGGCTGCACCATTGTTTTTACCATTATCATCACTGCTGGTGTGATGATCACCATATATTATCATTCTGGACATCGTATCTGCGGCAAAAACAGTCACACCAACACCAGTAATTAACAACATATCTAATCTGATATCACGATTTCCAATATGCGACATTTCATGTGCAATAACACCTTGTAATTCCAAATCGTTTAATTTATTTATAATTCCACGCGTTAATGCAACAGACGCATCATTGGGTGAACGTCCTGTGGCGAATGCATTTAATCCGTTATCTTCGATAATATAAACACGTGGTGTGGGTAAACCTGCCGCCAACGCAACATTTTCAACTGCACGAAATATTTTTTTGTTTTCAGGTGTGTCATCGTGAATCTGTCTGGCCCCAGCGCCCGACAGCATCATAGAATCCCCAAATGCCCACGATATAACCATCCATACCAAACAAACAACAAATGTTGGGACAGCAACCTGCAACATTGTATTAAAAGCATCCTGGGCTGGCATAATTATCCAACAAAACAAAAATATCAAAGCGACAAAAGAAATAGGGAACATCGCAACCAATATTGCGGTTTTAATATTGTTTTCTCTGATATGGTCATAAACTGTTTTAACTTTTTTCATAACACAACCTTTGTACTATTTCTATTATACTGAATAAAAACAGATATTTCAATTATGTTTCTTTTTGAATTTAACGTAAAAACTACCATTATTAACAGGTTCGCAAGACACGATATACTGTGTTAGTAAACTGTCGCGCACCCATTGTTGAAATTTGATTTTTAATATTCCGCTGGCCCCTGTTATAACCGTCGCAGTGTGTGATCCAGACTGTGCCACAGACATAATCATATTCCAGGCCTGTTCTTCGGTATGTTGATGAAAATCTAATACAGTATGTTCGGGTACAAAAACGGGTTTTGGAATCCGTCGAGATAAATGCAATTCTGCACGTACAGATTTCGCATCATCTGTTTTTTGGGTATATTCATCCCCAACCATATTTACGATATCTGCATCTGTTAATTGTTTCATTTTTTCCCTTTCATAAAAAAGCCCCACACATGCGTGGGGCAAAATTATAAATTACATCCGTATTAGAATGGGATTTCATCACCCGCCAAATCACCAACAGAAATCTCTTCTGCCTTTGGTGTTGGTTGACTATCTGTTATGGAACCATCGATAGCCTTTGCCCCACTCAAAATAACCATTTGTCCACTAAAAGGATTCAATGTCACTTCGGTAGTGAATTGATCAACACCTTGTTGGTTTTGCCATTTTCTTGTACGCAAAGAACCTTCTATATACAACTTGGTTCCTTTTTGCAACATACGTTCAACAACATCAACCAAGTTTGGTTGAAAAACGACGATACGATGCCATTCGGTTTGTTCTTTTTGTTCGCCACTTTGACGGTCACGCCAACGGTCACTGGTTGCCAAAGAAAAACTTGCAACTTTTTGTCCGTTGTTCATTGTTCGCACTTGTGGATCTTGTCCGACATTACCAACCAATATAACTTTATTAATACTACCTGCCATTTTGCTTCCTTTTTTTTATCTAATCGCAATATAATTGGAGCATTTTTCTGACTGTTTTGCAAGTTTTTTATTTAATAACACCAAATACAGATAAATATACCAAACTATTTGATTTAACGACGTATATACTATATAATTCACAGAAAGTTTTTATACACAAAAACATACAAATCCAGGCAAGATTAATATATGACTATACAATTGGAAACAAAACGCAAACAGTTTTCAGAACAGCAAATTGCTGAATTAACCGCTATATATAATGATTATTTGCACATTGCAAGACAACATCAAGAATTGGTGCAATCAGAACCAATTGAACAAATGGCACTTAATAAACTGACAACAATGTACCCAAATGGAAATTTGCCCTGGAAAATAGAGCCAATGACACCGTTTGAACAGAAAAAATTTGATGATTTTATTAATAATGATAAATTCGAAGATAAAAACAATACATACATAACCATCAGACATATAAAAAAGGAAGAAGACAGGGGATATAATGCCAAATATTATGCTGTGTTGCCATACAGTATTATTACAATGAATACTACAATACCTGCATCCATAGAACGCTATTCTGTTTTTTATTCGGCTGGAACCAAATTAGGAAACACAACATTTTATATTGATGGGCAATATAAAGCGGTTTGTAATGATGTCACCCAGAAAGATTTATCATTAGAAGATGTTATCGTTGATTATAATATGATTGATAATATTTATATCATGATAAATCTGGCTGACAGTTATTATAAACGTGAATACATAACAGATGAAAAAGAGGCAGAAAAACATTTTGCTAAATCTTCGGCTAATATATTTGCTAACGAATATTTATCATTGGGTGAAAACATTATTTTGGAACTATTGGGGTCTTTTGCAGAAAAATTATTAATATTTTGTCGTGAAATATACGGTATACCATACAAACCACATTATACAGTCCAAGAAAATGCAAATGTTTGGAATAGGGCACAACAAGACGGTTTGATACTGTCGGCCCAAGATTTCCAAGATTATTTAAATATCCGTAATTTTTTGCGTCATCGGTGGGATACCCTGGAAATTTTGGGACGTTTTAATCCGGCAAAGGCTCAAGAAAATGAAAAGACACGGAATAATTACCTAAATTCATATTTTAAATTATGTGATAAAACCATTATGCAACGCACCAAGGCATACATAGATGTTTTACATAATCTGCAACATGTTATCAATATAGTGAATCCGAACAGGATTATGCGGTATGAAAATGAAAGTAATAATAAATTTATTAACAGGGTCAAGTTATCATACCAATCTAATCCAAATATAGATGTTGAGATAAATCGTCCTTTACTAGATGCGAAATATTTAGGGGTGCGTAATACATTGCATAAAATTTTACCACAAATTCATATTGTTGATGAATATTCTCGTGAATCAGAACAACAACAACACATAGATGATTATATAATGCGTTCATGGTTTTTGGAAACATTTACGACGATTGATTGTATGATTATGCGACTGTTTAAATATCGTGGTAATAATTATAAACGTGACGAAGCCTGGGGGCATATCACAGAATTGGGTGTTTTGTCTGACACAGAATCTGAAAAATGGTTTAAATATATAAGATTACGTAATTTAATTGGTCATAATTATTTCAGTACAAATTTACGTGATAAACTTGTAACAATAAGTGACGAATACGAAAAAGACTTAAAAAAATTTATGGGTGAATTGCGTGATGCGGGACCCGAAGTCGAACAAATACAACCTGGTATTTTGAAATATACTAATTATGATAATCTTGTTGTGATATTGGATGAAAAAAATCACCGGGTGCTATCCAAAAAATATATTGATACCAAAACATCAAACAATACCGAAAATAATACAATGACACAAAAATCTCAGGAAATCAGAAAAGAAGTTTGTCCAAATGGTATTGAATTTAATGTATCTGGGAATGAAATTATCAGTGTAAAATTACCAATTGGTATTACTATAAACTTTGATACGCGGAACATTGAATGGGATATTAAAACCAATTGGCGCATCCAAAACGAATATTCTTATGTTTTACATACAGATAAAAGTAAAATCGTGTTTGATTCAGACCTGCGAATTACAGAATATTATGAAAAAAATCGCAAAAAAACATTTCGTGCAGGCGACAGTTGGTTCTTGGATGGTCGACACCTTGTTCGATTGGATTCAGGTGCCAGAATAAAAGAATTTAAATTTAAAAATTTCCGCAATAAAATTATACAAACCATGTTTTCTCACAAAAAAGACGGTAATAATGTAATGATATTTTCTGATGGTACAATGATAGCACAATCTGACGTAAAAATAACAATTATGCACAACAATAAAATACTAACATATGATAACCGTCAAGAATTTGCCTCAACATACATAACACCACAAACGGCACTACAACAAAATGCGGAAAACCACACCCGTTAAATAATTGAGTATGGCAGCGGTATTAGCAATAATTTATTTAATACCAGGAATTCTAGCGGCATTATTTGGTAAAAAGCATTGGTTGGCTATACTTATGAAAGATATAGATTACACCCCAGAAGAAAAGAAACGTTTGTCAGATGCAATTCTTCAATTACGAGGTGTTGAACGCGAATATGATTAATAAAAAAAAAGACCCAGAAATGGGTCTTTTTAATTTATCGTGTATGACGGCCACGTTCGTTTTGTAATTTATGTTGAACGATTTTTGACAAGTCAATAACTGTGCAATTGCCGCCGGTAAAGTATTCAAAAGAATCGTTATAACCGGATGCGATAACCGGTTGACCACGATCATCTGGAACAAAAACATGCCCAGATTGATCTACGAAACCACGACCAATGAATATTTTGGTATGGCCAGGGAATCTTACAACAGAACCCTTGCCAATGTTTGCAAATGCGGCAGGTTCTGGATTTTCTGTAACTACACCAGCTACTTCGCCATATTGACCCTTGAAATAATTCACAAAGGAATCGCCATTATAAAGAGCATCGCGGCGACCTTCTTTCTTGTCAAATACATCAACTTTGCCGCGTTTTGCTAATCCCGAACGTCTTACTGCATCTTGGATAGCTGTTGTTGCAGCTTTGTTGCAATAGTTATAATCCAAACCGT
>CAMOTP010000003.1 GCA_946625925.1 uncultured Alphaproteobacteria bacterium
TTTTTTCTTTTTCTAAATTCATCCAATGATACTACCCTGCCCTCGTCTGGAACGGTATTTTTATTTCCGTCCAATGGCAGTTCCATATCGTTATCTGCAGATTCGGGTTGTGTTTTTGGGTGAAATGTCAAAATAAAATCAACCGATGGATCTTTGAATTCAACCAATGCAGAAAAAGGAACGCGAATAAAAAATGGACGACCATCAAAAGTTAATTGAACACCAAATTCTTTGTCGGATACATGCAGATTATTATAAGAATATTGTAATACGATTGTCATAATATCAGGATAACGCATGCGTAAAAAATCGGGCAATACTACACCAGGATCACGTGTTTTAAAAGTTATAAAGAAGTGCGAACCGTCCCCTAACCCGTTTATTTGTGCATAAACCAATGCATCTTTTACAACAGATTTCAAAGCATTGTCTAACAATAGTTGATAATCAATTTGTGCCATTGTGTCCTTCTTTTCTATACAGTATATTATTTATCTCACCATTTTGGCAAGTGACAATTACAGCATCAGGAACATCAATAAAAGAATTTATATCTAATCCGGTTGCCCAAACTTGTGTATGTGTTTTATCTAATGATTTAAAAATTCTGGCACGTGAATTGCTGTCCAGGTGTGCTGCCGCCTCGTCAAACAATACGATACAATTGCGATTTGTTTTTGTATATAACAAATTCGTGTGCGCTAAAATTAAATCAAACAAAGCATTTTTTTGTTGGCCGGTACTGGTAAGTCTCACAGGTAATTTTAATTCGTTGTTAAACATGCCAAAATCTGATTTGTGTGGCCCATCCAGTATCATTTTGTCGCCAATTAATTCACGTGTTTCGGACAAGTATTTGCGATATTCGCGTTCTGCTGCTGCAGCAGGCAGGCCGCCTATAATCATTTTTTCAACCAAACCATCCACAGAAACACTAAATTGATTTAAGAAATAATTAACTTCACCAGCATACTGAACGCGTGTCGCAGCAATCGCCACCGCCACAGCGGCTAATTGATTGTCCAATGCATCCAACCATTTTGAATCAGGACTGTTTTTTAATGCAAAAGCGCGTTCTGATAATAATCTGGCAAACTTTGCTGTGCGTCCACTGTGTGATGAATCAAAATTGTTTGCTAATCTATCAAAAAAAGCACGTCTATCTGCGGCAGAATCAACAAATAATCTATCTTCCTTTGGGGAAATCCACACAATGCGCAACATGTTTCCTAATTCGCCAAGTGTTGCGTTTTCATCGTTTATTTTTGCATGTCTGTTATTATCGCCAGGATTAAAAAATACACAGCAAGAATCCCCATCAATTGTTTCGCTAAAAACGGAAAAACCACCGTTGCCCGAAAAACAAGCTATATCACCCATGTCTGCACCACGCATACCCTTGTCCCCGGCCAGCATAGATACGGCTTCTAATATTGCTGTTTTTCCAGCGCCATTTTCACCAATGATAATGATGTTTTTTGCATCGTGCGTTTCAATACGCGATACTTTATGATTACGAAAATCTGTTAATGTAAGGCTTTTAATCATAATGGAATTTTTTGGAGGCCAGGGTCGGAATCGAACCGGCATCCAAGGATTTGCAGTCCTCTGCATAACCACTCTGCCACCTGGCCATCGACATGTGATTGCATATTAAACAAAAAAAACAACCTTTGCAACATAAAAATTATGATAAAAATCGTTATGTTTAACAGCTAATTTTTATTGCAACGATTTATGTTTTTTTATTATACTTTTCACAAGAGAGAATATATGAAAAAATGTAGTTTGCTTTTCGCTTTTATACCGTGCGTTGCATTTGGCGCTGATGATTGTGCAACGGTACGTAATGTCCCAGATACAACATTAACATTACAACAGGTTGTTAATTTTGGATTGTGTCGTAATCCACAAACTGCGGCTGCATATGCGTCATATCGTTCTGCACATTTTTCGAAAAATGCACAATATGCCAATTATTTGCCTAAAATTGATGCTCATGCATCTGCGGGACGCAATCATCGTGTACATGATGATTGGGATTACAGTGGGTCGTTATCTGCATCTTATTTAATATTTGATTTTGGCAAAAGGTCATCTGATTTTGCAACAACGCTGGCTACATATCGGGCGGCCGGATTTGATTATGATGAAACTGTTCAAAATTATGTATATTCTGTAATTGGGGCGTATTATGAATTGCTGAATGCAAATGCAAACGTCGAGGCCGCAGAATCCGCATTAAAAGTAGCAAAAACTGCCAAGGATACAGCAGATAAAAAATTCAAAGCCGGCGCAGTGGCCAAGGCTGATGTTTATAAAGCGGACACTACTCTCGCATCGGCTGAATTAAAATTGGAACGTGCAAAAAATAATCGTGAAATAAGCAAGGGAACATTACTTACAAAATTATCATTTCCTGCAAACCAAGAAATAACAATTGCAGATATGCCGTCGTCATTTGGTTCTGATGCAGAAAGTGAAGATATTGATAAATTAATTGAAATTGCACGTAAAAAACGTCCGGATTTGTTAAAGGCAACCGCAAATAAAGACGCGGCCTGGAACCGTCGAAATAGTGCTTTTTTGAAAAATTTACCATCGATTTCTGCAACCGCATCTGTTGATATGCATGCAAAATCTGTTGGTGGATTGTTTGAGCATATGTCTGAACGTGCAGGCGGATCGGTTGGTATATCTGTATCTATGCCAATTTTTGCAGGTTTTGCTAATACATACAATGCACGCGCTGCGGTGGCAAATTATGATGCGGCTGTGGAATCAGAACGTTCTGTCAGAAATAATGCGATGATGGATGTGTTTACCGCACATCAAAATTATAAAACAGCAAAAACAGTGCTTGAACAAACGAATTCATTGTTGAAATCTGCAATAGAAAATGAACGTGTCACATCTGGTATGTACAAGGTTGGACGCAGTACAATGCTAGATTGGCAACAGGCACAAAGTGATTTAATTGATGCGCGTAATCAAAATAACGCGGCAAAATATGATTTGTATGTTAAACGTGCAGCGGTTGCGCTGGCTATTGGTGACATACAATCAGGACTAGACGGAGAGATTGATGTTAAGTAAATTTAAACAATTTATAACTTGGCCTTGGCGACACAAATGGTGGTCGTTATTAATAATTATTATCGCGGCTGTTTTATATTTTATGTACGGTGGAACAGCGTCTAAAAAATCTGGTGCCAAGGGTGATTTTGTCACTGTTGATATTAAACGTGGTGATTTAGAACAAGTCGTCAGTGCCACTGGTGAAATTAGCCCAGTAAATACGGTTAGTGTTGGTTCCCAGGTTTCCGGCACAATCGAGGCAATTTATGCTGATTTTAATACCCAGGTACATCAGGGCCAGGTTTTGTTAAAAATAGAACCGTCTGTTTTACAATCGTCCGTTGACGAGGCCAAGGCAGCATTGGATTCTGCAAAATCTCAGCGTAATTATGCAAAAAATGAATATGAACGTAATAAATATTTATACGAAAGTGATTTTATAGCACGTTCTACAATGGAACAATCTCTAACGCAATATGAACAAGCCGAGGCTTCTGTTGTGCGTGCACAATCACAATATGATAAAGCGGTAACGAATCTGGGGTATGCAACAATTACATCACCTGTGGATGGTACGGTTATATCGCGCAAGGTTGATAAAGGTCAAACAGTGGCGGCATCATTTCAAACACCAGATTTATTTGAAATTGCCGAAGATTTAACCAAAATGCAAATTGAAACGGCTGTTTCCGAGGCTGATATTGGTATGATTCAACAAGGACAATCTGTCACATTTACGGTTGATGCATATCCGGGGAATACATTTAATGGTATTGTGCGTCAAATTCGTTTGTCACCAACAACCACATCTAATGTTGTTGTGTATACGGTTGTGATTGATGTTGATAATGAAAAACTGTTGCTTATGCCAGGAATGACAGCATTTGTGACGATTGTTGTTAATCGTGCCGAAGATGTCCTATACGCACAGAATTCTGCGTTTTTGTTAAAATCTTTTGAAAATATAGATCCATCAGCGGCAAATATGTCTACGGCAAATCATCTGGCTATTTTGCGTGACAAGAAACCCGTAATTGTTTCGTATAAAAAAGGTTTGGTTACCGCAACAGAAACAGAAATAATATCAGATGAAATTAAATCTGGGGATAAAATAATTGTTGGTCGTATAGGCCAGGCATCGTCTTTGAAAAAATCTACAATGCGTGGGCGTCCAATGGGTGGTGGCCCAATGTAATCCAAGGAAAAATAATGGCACAACAACCAGATGTAATTTCTATGAATAAAATCTGTAAAAGCTTTCCCTTGGAAATTGGGGGCAGCCAACAGGTTTTATTTGATATTACATTGGATATACATGCAGGGGAATTTGTGTCAATAATGGGGCCGTCTGGTTCTGGAAAATCAACCTGTATGAATATCATTGGTGCATTAGATACTGCCACATCTGGGGTTTATAAATTATATGGTCGTGATATATCGACAATGACTGCTGATGAATTAGCGACAATTAGAAATGAATACATCGGTTTTGTTTTTCAAAATTTTAATTTATTACCTAAACGCAACATATTAGATAATGTGATGTTGCCACTGATGTATCGCGGAATGTCAATCCAAGATAGAATAATCAAATCGCGCGAAATGTTGAAATTGGTTGGATTAAAAGATTTCGAAACGTACTTACCCACACAATTATCGGGCGGAATGAAGCAACGTGTTGCAATTGCACGTGCATTGGCAGGAACCCCAAAATTGATTCTGGCCGATGAACCAACAGGTGCCTTGGATTCAAAAATGGGTAATGAAATTTTACAGTTCTTTAAAAAGTTAAATAAAGAACTGGGAATAACGATTGTCATGATTACACATGAATTTGATATTGCAAAGTATTCTGACAGATTAATTCATATTTACGATGGACGTATTACATACGATGGAAAAATACCTAAATCAGAATCTGATTTAATGCCAAAACAAAAAAGGAACACAAAATGACCTTTAACGATATTTTAAAGGAATCTTGGCTGTCAATCAGTGGAAATAAATTGCGTTCGTTTTTGACGGTGCTGGGCATTATTATTGGTGTTATGGCTGTGGTAATAATGGTTGCCGTTGGGGAAACTGTACAACAATCCATTACAGATCAGTTTTCGTCATTGGGTACAAATACAATTGTTATACGTGCTGGTGCCGCTCGTGTTGGTGGTATTCGTATGGGAAACAGACAAACATTAACAACCGATGATGCTGAATATCTGGCAAAATTACCAGATGTTGCTGCGGTCAGCCCAATGCAAAATAGTTCTGCCCAGGTTGTATACGGTAATAAAAATTGGTCGACATCATTGGTTGGTGTCTATCCAGATTATCAAATTGTTCAAAATGTCGAGGTTGAATATGGTGCTTTTCTGGATATGGATGCTGTAAAAAATGCGGCAACATATGCTGTTATTGGTCCTGATACAGCAAACGAACTAGGAATGTCAAAAAATCCAGTTGGTCAAATTATAAGAATACAAAATACCCCATTTGTTATCATCGGTGTAACCAAGGCCAAGGGTGATTCTGCAATGGGCAGTGCTGATGATATGATAATAATCCCTATTACAACATTAAAAAAACGTCTGTCTGGCAGTCGTTTTCCAAAAGCTGTGCAATCGATTGTTTTAAAATTATACCAAGATGCAGATAATAATATCGCAACTGAACAAATAACCGCTATTTTGCGTTCGCGTCACAGATTAAAAGATAATGAAGATGATGATTTTCAAATTACAGATATGAAACAAGTTATGGAAACAATGAATACTGTTACAGGATATATCAAATTATTATTGGTTGCTATTGCTGCGGTTTCATTACTGGTTGGATCAATTGGTATTATGAATATGATGTTGGTATCTGTGGCTGAACGTACACGTGAAATCGGTGTGCGAAAAGCAATAGGTGCCCGCGAAAAGCATATAATAATTCAATTTTTATCAGAATCAGTTTTAATTTCTTTCATAGGTTCTATGACGGGACTTGTCCTTGGCGAAGGATTGGCCCAGGGTGTTGGGCGCTTTGTGCTGGGGTATAATGTACCACTCAGCATATGGCCTGTTGTTGTGTCTGTCAGTGTTGCAATTGTTGTAGGTTTGGCTTCTGGTGTTTTTCCTGCGATTAAGGCAGCAAAATTAAATCCGATTGACAGTTTACGCTACGAATAATAAAATCGCATCTGTGATTAAATTTGTGCGAAATAAAACAAACTAAAAATGACATATCTGATATTTTGTTTTGGATTGGTGCTTTTGATAACCGGTGGCGAGGTCCTGGTTCGTAATGGTGTAAAACTGGCACATAAATTGAAACTGTCGCCATTGATGATAGGAATTATTTTAATGGGTGTTGGTACATCTTTGCCAGAATTATCTGCATCACTTAGTGCATTATTTGCGAATCCCCCTACCCCAGGTATTGCATTTGGTAACGTAATTGGTTCAAATATTTCAAACGTTTTGTTCATATTGGGATTATCAGCACTGATATCACCAATAAAAATAAATAACGAAAGTTTTAAACGCGATGGCTCTTTTTTAATTATATCGGCTTTGATGTTGGGATTGATAATGCTGTTGGGTCATCTAGATTCTATCATAGGATTGTTTTTCATATTATGTATATTTGGCTATTTTGCAATTTGCTATGATAAAGAACCCGAACCAGAAAATCTGCATTTAACCAAGACACAAGAACGTTCGGTTTTAACCTTGGGTTGTTTTGCTATATTTGGAATTGCATCAATTGTATATGGGGCAAATTTATTAGTAGATTCCGCCACAAAAATAGCAACATTGTTAGGAATACCACAAGCAACACTGGGATTAACCATGGTTGCTTTGGGAACATCATTACCCGAATTAACTGTGTCTGTTGTTGCGGCCATGCATAAACACAGTGCTATTGCATATGGCAATGTAATAGGCAGTAACATTGCGAATATATTTTTAATCATTGGTGTTATGGGTATGGCGCGTGCAACCGATGTTCCACAACTATGGTCCAGTTATTTTATAATGATTGCGGTCACAACTTTAATGTTAATATGCGGAATCATAGGTAAAATTCCACGTTGGACTGGGTTATTGTTTTTGACAGCATATGCCGCATACATATGTTTTTTGTTCAAATAAATCTTGGTATTTTGGCGAGTTTCTTATAATCTTGTGCATTTTTTCGCGCATTTCGTCCAATACAGGCGTATCACACCCCAATTTACGTGCACGTACAATAAGTGTTTCGTATGCATAAATACCTTCGATGGTTCCAACCAATTCTTCGTTGCGTGCAATTGCTATACCACCGGAATAATTACGACTGGTTGGTGATGTCGCAGACAGGAATAAATCCCCCAAACCACACAGACCTGTAAATGTTTTTAATTCTGCCCCCAATGCCAATCCTAATTTAATAATTTCATTACAGCAACGTGTAAAAATCAAAGCACGTTCATTTTCTGATTTTATAGTTTCATGAATATATCCAGCAATCAATGCCATAACATTTTTACCTACACCAGAAATTTGGGTTCCAATAATATCATCTGTCGCATCAAGATAAGATAAATTCAAGGTTTGCAGCCCTGCTTCCATAACCTTGGCGCTGGTACCAGCCAATGTTGAACCAGTAGGAATACCTAATGCTACCTCATGTGCAAATTGTGGTCCTGATAAAACACCAAAATCTGTGCATTTTGGTAATTCGCTTTGCAAAATTTCAGTCATAAATTCATGTGTTCTGCAATCTGCGCCTTTGGTACAAATGATAACAGGTTGTTGATTATAATATTTTGTGAATTTTTGTATTGTTTCACGAAAAAAAACAGCCGGTGTCACATTTAACCATAAATCAGCGTTTTTTAAATCTTGTGGATTTGTCACAACGGTTAAATTGTTTGGAATATCAATATTTTCAAAGTGCTTATATTCACCGTCAAAAGACCATAAAATAACGTTTGCGCCACCACGTGCGATGTTTATTGCCAGTGCCGTTCCCCATGCCCCAGCGCCAATAACACCAACAGTTTTATAAATCATTACTTAACCTTTTTTAATTTGTTTTCCAATACTGGCTTAACCGACAATCCGTCATCAGATAATTCAATGGCTCGCATATAAGCATCGCGTGCTAATTTTTTATCACCAACCTCGGCATACATATCACCTAAATGTTCAAACAAAGCTGAACAAGAATTTGCAACTTCGCCTACCCTGTGCATGACATCTAATGCAGCATCAACACCTTCGCGTGAACGAATAACATACCCCAATGTGTCCCATGTGCATGTATCTGCGGGTGCAAATTGGACCAATTGCAAACTGTACGCATATGCTTTATCCAAATTTTCACCACGATTTGCCCAAATTCTGGCCTGGATGCTAAATACATCTGGATCTGGTTTTTGTAACAAAATGTTCGCAGAATTTACATCTTTTTGTGCAGTTTCTATATCATTAAAAATAAAGTTTGTTTCTGCACGCATTTTATACAAATATGCCTTGGCACCGGTTGAAATATCTGTATTTGCCAAACTTTTATCTATTGTTTTTAACGCACCACGTTTGTCACCCTTTTGCACTTGCCAACCCACCAGTTGATTTACCGCAGGCATAAACAAAGGTTGTGCATCAACTGCACGACGAACAGCCTTTTCATCTTTTGTTAATTCGGCTAAACGTAGATTCACAAAAGGATAATAAGGGCTGGTTGCGTCTATTTTGGAAAAATATTTATTATAATTTCCCATATTGGCCATCATATATAATCCAGAATGATAATTGATAGCATCTTCTTGGACTTTATTACTATCTGCCACGTTCTTGGCAAAATGTAATAATAACAAAGATAAATCTGAACGCGATATTGATTGTGTATGTGCCACAGTCTGCACTAAATTAAACGCTAATTGATTTTTGTATCCTGCATAAACAGACCAATCTGGTATTTCGTTATAATTCACCATGAACATACTACCAGGTTTTGTTGTAAATTTTGTTCGTAAAACATTTGCTTGATTGGTCAAATTATTATGCTTATAAAAAGACATCAAATACAAATAGTCGTTCATATTCATAAATTCAGGACGCACACCATTAAATGCATCAACGGCTTTTTGAATTTTGCCCTGCTCTGCATATATTTGGCCACGCAAGAATGATTGCCATGATGGATTGGTTTCTAATTTATCAATAAATTTCATGGTTTCTGTAATATGGTTGATTGCGACACCTGACCAAATACGAAAAGGCGACATTAAACGCATATTATCTGATTTATGTTTTGCATAAATTTCGTTCCATTTACCATTTTTTGCCAAATCTGCATCGATAATAATACGCGAAATAAGTGTTTTTTGTTTGCTTAAACCCGATATATCATCAGGCATACGGCCATTCAAGAAATCAGTTAAAACACGAATTTCATCAACAGATTTATATTGCTTTGCGGCATCGTCGATTTCATTCAGAAACTCGCCCGCTTTATCAAAATTATTTGTGTATAAAGCGTGCTGTGCCGCCAAAAAAGCGCCATAACTGGTTGTTGGAATTTTCCCATATGTTTCCACATTTGGGGTCGTTGTGCCAAGTAAATGAATGGCCACCAAACCGGCAACCAAGCCACCAGACACAAAAAAGAATGTTTTTGTTGGTTTCATGATTTTTATATGTTAGAATATTTTTTATGGAAAACAAAGTTAAATTTGATTTATATAAAAAATTATTATGCGAATGGTCTGGACGTATGAATTTGGTCGCGCCCAGCACATTAAATGATATAGATAACCGCCATATTGCTGATTCTGCACAATTGGCAGATTATTTACCACGTGATACAGATATTATTGATTTGGGCAGTGGGGCAGGGTTTCCTGGTGTTGTTTTGGCTATTTTGGGTTGGCATGTTACATGTATTGAATCAATTGGTAAAAAGGTTATGTTTTTGAATGAATTAAAAACACAACTGGAATTGGATAATTTAACGATTTATCATGGACGTGTCGAAGATTATATTTCAAAATTGCCACAAAATAAAAAATATATTTATACTGCGCGTGCATTTGCACCATTGATAAGAATTTTAGATTACGTCCATAAAACAAACTATGAATTATTTTTGTTAAAAGGACGCGATATAATGAATGAAATAAGTGTCGCAAAACAGAAATATCATTTTGATTTTAATATGTTTTCATCAAAAACCGGTGATGGATTTATTGTAAATATAAAAAAAGACCGGTAATTTCATATGAAATTAAAATTATTTTGTTGAAAAAACGGCAAAAATTAAAAAACACAAATAAAACCATAAATGAAATTGTTAAAAAATACCGGCAAATGCCGGTGTTTTATTATTGATATTGTGTTGTTGAAAAAATATAAAATTATTGTTTGTTATTTCATGTGAAATATACATTAATGTTTTGAATTTACTGATTTTTTTATTTTTATTTTTATATTGCTTGACCGAATCGAATAAATTTGCCTATTATTTGAATTGAAAAAAGGAAGTGAATTTATATGACAAGAATAATTGCTTTTGCGAATCAAAAGGGCGGTGTTGGTAAAACAACGACGGCTATAAATATTGGTGCATCATTGGCTGCAATTAAAAAACGTGTTTTGTTGATTGATTTGGATCAACAGGGCAATGCTGGAACTGGCTTGGGTTTTGTGCGTGCGGCACATAAACAAAGTGTTTACGGTGTCATAATGGGAACAGAAAATATTGCGGATAATATTTTGACAACGGCTGTTCCAGGGTTGCATCTGTTGCCGTCGGGAATTGAACTTGCTGGTGCCGAGGTTGATTTGCTGGATGTGGAAAATCGGGAATATCGTCTGCGCGACGCATTAAAACCGATATTAGGTTATTATGATTTTATTCTTTTGGATTGTCCGCCTGCATTGGGACATTTGACATTAAATGCGTTAAATGCTGCGGATAGTGTTATAATTCCATTACAGTGCGAATTTTTTGCACTCGAAGGTATTCGTCAGTTGGTTAATACTATTAATATAGTGCAACAAAAATGGAATCCGGATTTAAAAATCTTGGGTGTGTTGTTAACTATGTACGACAAACGTTATTCCATGACGCGTGATGTTGAAAATGATGTGCGTAATACATTTGGTGACACTGTGTTCAAGACTGTAATTCCACGCAATGTTCGTGTGTCCGAGGCGCCCAGCCATGGAAAACCAGCATTGTTTTATGATTTTAATTCCACAGGCGCACAGAGTTATTTGCGTGTCGCAACAGAAATTGTAAATAAATTAGAACAAGGGGATAAATAATATGGCATCAAAATTTGGTCTAGGCAGGGGGTTGGCAGATATCCAGGCGGAAATGGGTGCTGTTCCTGATATATCTATATTAACGGGTGGTGAACGTGTTGTTATAAAACAAATACCGCTTGTTCAAATTGGTGCAAATCCGGATCAGCCACGTAAAACATTTAACCAATCTGAATTAGAAGATTTGGCTGCATCTATAAAAGAAAAGGGTGTTTTGCAACCAATTTTATTGCGTGCTGTCCGTGGACGCCCATACAGTTATGAAATTGTTGCGGGTGAACGTCGATATCGTGCGTCTAAAATGGCAGGGTTGTCTGAAATTCCTGCGGTTATAAAAGATTTAGATGATAATAATGCAATGGAAATTGCATTGATTGAAAATGTGCAACGTGAAAACCTGGACCCAATAGAAGAGGCCGCTGCATATAAAAATTTAATTGAAAAATGTAAATATGATATGTCTGATGTATCGCGATTAATTGGCAAATCAGACAGTTATATCAGAAATTCAATGCGTTTAATGGATTTACCAAAATCTGTACGTGATATGGTGTCAAACGGTGTGATATCTGCATCGCATGCGCGTACGATTGCTGTTGCTGAAAATCCAGAAAAATTGGCAAAAGAAATAGTTGAAAACAAAATGTCTGTGGCGGATGTGGCATCACGTGTTAAAAATGTGAAACGCGCCAGTACCAGTCGTAAATTCAAAAACAAAACAATTGCGACATCTGATATCAATAAAATAGAAAAAGACATTCAAAAAGCATTAAATGTTTCCGTTAAAATCATAGAACGTCGTGGTGGGGCAGGGCAAATTGTTTTAAAATTCATAAATCGTATTGAAATGAATGAATTGATTGAAAAATTAACCAAATAAAACTGAAATCAAAATGTTAAAAAAACACCGGCATTTGCCGGTGTTTTTTTGAATTTTAACAAACTATTATTTAACAGTTGTTGTTGCGTTACGGTTCATTTTCCAAACGGCTTCGCCTGTGCCTTTTACCAAAGGACGTTCTTTACCATAGGAAATTGTAGAAATACGTTTAGCATCGATACCGTCTTTTACTAACACTGATTTAGCAGCGTTTGCACGACGTGCACCCAAAGCCAAGTTGTATTCTGTGGAACCACGTTCGTCGCAATTACCAGCAATTTGTACTTTTACATCTTCGTGATTTTTCATGTACAAAGATTGACCCAACAACATATCGTTGGCTTCGTCAGAAATTTCAGAAGAATTAAATGCGAAGAACACGCGTTGATTATTCAAGTCAGCTGGTTCAACGACACTGGAACCGCCACAAGCGGCCAACATGCCTGCAACACCTGCCAACAAAGCAAAGTTTTTTATTTTCATGAAAATACTCCCTTGAGTTTTTTGTTACTCGTGCTATATTTTATATCAACATAATCGTAAAAGCAAGGAAAAACATAAAAAAATGAATGATTATAGCATAAAAGACCTAGATTTGGCTGGTGTTCGTTGGGAAATTGCTGATGTTCCGCTTGCTTTACGCGCTAAATGGAATCAAGAATCTAAAACTACATCTGAACCTGCTGTTAATACCGATAATGACACAACCAGGGTTATGGTTGTCCCTCCAATCGCGCCAGTGGCAACGGTTTCGGTTGATACGGCTGTATCAATGGCGGCACGTCCAACAGATATTGATAATCTGATTCGTTTAATTAACGAATTTAATCATCCTTTGCGTGCTGCGGTGACAACGACTGTTTTGCCCAGTATTGCAAAAAATCCTAATGGTTTGGTTGTCGTGACAGATGTCCCCGGCAGTGATGATGATGCATCTGGTTGTGTGTTATCTGGTGGGGCAGGGGAATTATTTGATAAAATGTTGGCGGCAATTGGTATGGGACGTGATACAGTGTCAATTATTCCAATTATATTTTGGCGCACCCCTGGTGGACGTACACCGTCCGAATCTGAATTGTCTTTGACGCGCCCATTTGTGAACAGATTGTTGGAATTTTTGCATCCAAAAATGATTTTAACATTGGGGGCTTTGCCAGCCCAAGAAATTGCCAATGTCCAACTGTCGCACGCACATGGCAAGGTTAACGATACCGCTGATGGAATAAAAGTTATGTCGATATATCATCCAAATTATTTGTTGTTAAAACCATCTGCAAAACGCGATGTTTGGACTGCTTTACAAGAATTGCAAAATATGTTGAAAAATCAATAAATATATACAATAATTACCCCAGGTAATTACAAAGGAGCCTACAATTAAACCAAATATGAATAACCGTGATAATCGGCGCGATAACGGTCCGCGCATAAATAATCGGATTTTTGCAAAATCTGTTCAGGTAATAAATTACGATGGCCAAAATCTTGGTGTTATGCAAACATCGGCTGCACTGGAATTGGCTGCAAATGCTGGTCTTGATTTGGTCGAGATAAACAGCAATGCTGAAAATCCAGTTGTGAAAATTATGGATTATGGCAAATATAAATACGAACAAAAGAAACGTGCGTCCGAGGCGCGCAAAAATCAAAAAACTGTTGGTTTGCGCGATGTATGGGTAAAGCCATTTATTGAAGAAAACGACCTGAATATAAAAATGAAAAAGGTTTTTGAATTCTTGGACGATGGCGACAAGGTTAAAATTTCAGTTATGACTCGTGGGCGTAAAACTGTTTTGGCCCAGGGACGTGATGCTGTTCCTGAATTATTTGCACACATTATGGAAATAATTGGTGAACGTGGTACATTGGAATCTAAATCAAAACCAGACGAACGAACAAAATCAATTATTATTGCGCCAGCCAAGGCTGCAAAATAAAAAAACACCGCCCAAATGGGCGGTATTTTTTAAAATGGCAAATCAACGCCTGCGGTGGCTTGTGACATCGCTTTGTCAATCAAGACATCTGCTTTGCTTTTTGCATCTAAAAACGCGTCACGGACGATTTTAGATAGGTCTGCGGCACTATTTTTCATCGCATTGTCTGATATAATGACATTAATAATATCATATTTTCCTGTCATTTCGACTATGCAATCACCATTACCAGCCAAACCTTTAACAGTAATTTTTGCTAAAGAATCTTGGGCGGCACCAACTTTTGCTTGTAATTCTTTGGCCTGGGCCATCATTTCATTTAAATCCATTATTTTGTCCTTTGTTTTTTCATTTGTAGTAATTGTATTGATGTTGTTGGCACATTGTGTTCTTTTGCAAAATTCTCATCCAATAGATGGAAAGGAATTGCTTGTTCATTAGCAAATTCTGCAACCTCATCTTGGGACCAAAATGCAAAATGATCATTAATGCCATATAACAGCCATTCGCCGTTTTGGCGATAATAAATGGCATAATAATAGTACGGTTTGGAAAGACAGGTTAAAAATGTATCTTGTGGTTCTTTTTCTAAGCAGCCGAACCGTATGTGTTGTTTCAACTTGTGTCGATAAATCATGGCCTTGTGCACAGAATAGCCATTTGTTTCCGCCCATCTTGCAGCATGTGTATTTCTGATGTGTTTAATTTTCATATCATCTTTCCCCGTATATGCTCATCATCATAGCAGCATATTCTGGAACATTAAACATTTTTTGTTGTGTTTTATTAAAAGCATAACACGTTAAAAAATATTTAGAAAAACGTTCGGCTTCTTCATAAGTCTTAAACGGTTTTTGTGAACTTTTCCAATAGAAATCTGCAAAATGCCAATGCCAATCATAACCATTGGATTGTTTTTCAATAAAACAGCCGGATAAAAAGCGAAGTGTTCCATTGTCGTAATTACCAAGCATATAGTTGCGAATTGATGGAATATCTTTTTTATTACAGCGTAAAAAACGCGCCCATTGTGCATCGGACCAATTACGGCTTGCGTCATACATTGATGTATCAGTGTACAGATAATTTTGTGCCATTTTTTTCTCCTTTTCAAAACAAAGGGGGGCTAATATTTTTTTGCCCCCCTGTCGTTAATTTTTGGCGATAATTATTTAACTTCTTCGCCTGTTTTTTGATTGATACCAACCATGGACATACGTGTTTTACCACGTTTATCCATACCCAGATATCTTACATACACAGTATCGCCTTCTTTGATTTTTGCATCTTCGATTTTATTCAAACGTTCACCTGTGATTTCAGAAATATGAACCATAGATTCAAAACCGTTCAAAATTTTCACGAATAAACCAAAATCTTTGATGCCGGAAACAACGCCCTTGTAAATTTCGCCAACTTCTGGTTCTGCGACAATCTCTTTGATGCGTGCAATCGCATTATCTGCATCTTCCTTGGATGTTGCCATAATTTTAACAGTACCGTCATCTTCTAAATCAATTGTTGTGTTTGTTTCACGAACTAATGCTTGAATAACGACACCGCCTTTACCAATAACATCACGAACTTTATCAGGATTTATTTTCATCTGATACATTTGTGGTGCATATTCCGAAACTGTTGCACGTGGGGCCTTGATTGCCTTTTCAATCTTGCCCAATATGTGCATACGGCCATCTTTTGCCTGTGCCAATGCATGTTTCATAATATCAAATGTAATAGATGTGATTTTAATATCCATCTGTAAAGCGGTGATGCCTTCTTTTGTTCCGGTCACTTTAAAGTCCATATCACCCAAATGATCTTCGTCACCTAAAATATCGGTCAGAATTGCATAGTCATCACCTTCCTTGATTAATCCCATGGCGATACCTGCAACAGGGCGTGTTAATGGCACACCACCGTCCATCATTGCCAATGTTGCACCGCATGTTGTTGCCATAGATGATGAACCATTAGATTCCAAAATGTCAGAACATACACGAACAACATAATCAAATTTTTCACGACTTGGCATCATTGGATGCAACGCACGCCACGCCAAATTACCATGACCTAATTCACGGCGACCAGGCGACTTCAAACCTTTGGCTTCACCAACAGAATAACCTGGGAAATTATAGTTCAAAATGAAATCTCGTTCGTCTGCACCATCCAAAGATTCAATTGGTAATGCATCTTTGGCACCACCCAATGTTAATGACACCAATGCCTGGGTTTCACCACGTGTAAACAATGCAGACCCATGTGCGCGTGGTAATACACCCAATTCAATTTCAATTGGACGAACAGTTTTTGTATCTCTTCCGTCAATACGTGGTTTTCCAGCCAAAATGTTTCCACGCATAATTTTTGCTGTTAAACCTTCGATAATTTCATCAGCCCATGATTCCAAAGTGGATGTTGCTGTTGTTGTGTCGCTGAATAATTCAGGTATGCGTGCCTTGGCAGCAGCGTGAATTTCAGCCAATGTCGCCAATCTATCTAACTTTTCTTTAATTAACAAAGCATCGCTGATTTGGCCTTCGAATGATGTGAAATCTTTTTCCATAGCGATGTATTCTTCGCTGTTTTGTGGAATTTCCCAGCGTTCTTTCCCAGCGTTTGCAACCAATTCGTTAATAGCCGCAATAACATCTTGTTGTGCGTCAAAACCAAATTTCACAGCACCCAATGTTGTTTCTTCATCCAATTCGCCAATTTCAGATTCAACCATCAAAACACCATCTTTGGTTGCAGATACGACCAAATCCATTTCAGATTTTGTATCAATATCTGATTTTGAAGGATTCAAAACATATTTACCATCAATATAACCAACACGTGCCGCACCAATTGGTCCTTGGAAAGGAACACCAGACAAAGCCAATGCTGCGCTTGAGGCAATCATAGACAAGATATCAGGTTGATTCTTTTTATCATATGAAAACACCTGGGCAATAATTTGCACTTTGTTTTTGAATGTTTCTGGGAACAAAGGACGAATAGGACGGTCAATCAAACGTGCAATCAATGTTTCAGAAACAGATGCTTTGCCTTCACGTCTATCGCGTGAACCCGGAATACGACCCGCAGATGCAAATTTTTCTTGATAATCGACAGTCAAAGGAAAGAAATCTTGACCTTCGACAGCGGTCTTTTCGGCACACACAGTTGCCAAAACCATTGTGCCACCCATCGTTGCCAAAACAGCACCATTTGCCTGTTTCGCCATACGACCGGTTTCTAAACGCAATGTTTCATCACCGTATTTGATTTCCACAGCCACAGGATGATTCAAAGGATGTTCTGCATCTTTTTCATTTTTATTAAATAAACCAAATAACATAGTTTTCTCCATATTTTTTATTATTATTTACTTAAATTTTGCGGAGAAAATCATTCGTTTTTACACTCGCGGACATTTTATAAAAGTGCAAAAATGAACAATTCCCCTCCGCGAACCTGTCCTATTATAGATATTTATTTGCCCATTTGCAAATTTTTTATGTAAAAAATAACAGACAGTTTTTTTATAAACAAATAATTAAATCGCCCATTTGGGCGATTTTTTATAATAAACACGATAATGTTGCGCTAGCATTTTTCAACATAAACCAACCAACACGATAATCTGTTACATAAACAGTTAAAACAAATACAGCCAATATACCGATAATAATCATAACATTTGTTTTATTTCCTCGCATGCAATAAACAGATATACAATATAACATATATAAAACCCATGCATCCACAAATATACTGATTATCCACATAGACCAACAATTAAAAGCCAATGAATTTAATGCCAAAATCACTGGATACATGAAAAACACAGATGCCAAACCTTTTATTGCGATTTCCCAGTCGCGTTCGCCACCTGTTATTTCAGAAATCAACATCAGCAATCCGCCCATGATAAACAATAAAGCAACAGCTAACACTGGAACAATGATTAATGCACCAAACACTGAACCGATTGTTATTGTTGAACCACCAATCAAACGTAAAAATAATACCAATGCCCCGCCAATTAAACCATAAATAAATGCCAAAAACATTGATTCTTCCATGTCGCCATCTGCAACAATTTTTTTAAAGAAGCTTTTAGGATTTAAAACCGCATCACGAATATTTGTAAGCAATCGTCTAGTTTTATAATGCATTTTTTCACCTCTTCTTATTTGCTTATTAATATTTTTGCTTTATAATTATAAAAAAATAAACGGAAAAAACAATGATAAAAGTAATAATAGCGGGTCGCCCGAATACAGGTAAATCAACTTTGTTTAATGCGCTGACTGGAACGCGTGATGCGCTGGTGCACGACAGACCAGGTGTTACACGTGATACAATCAGTGGTACAATCAAGGGCAGGGGGTATCAGGTTTTTGATACCGCAGGTTTAGAGAACGCTAAAAGTGGTATTGCTGCTGATTCTACAAATATGGCGGTAAACGCAATTGCAATGGCTGATGCTGTTTTATTTGTTGTTGATGGTCGTGTTGGATTGACACCTATGGATTTAGAATGGGCAAAATTGGTACATCGTAAAACACGTGCGCCTGTTTTATTATTGGTTAATAAATCGGAATCAATGAAACGTGTTGCCGATATAAATGATTTTTATAAATTAGGTTGTGGTGAACCTGTTTTGATATCGGCTGAACATAAACGCGGTTTTGATGAAATTTTTGAATTTTTGGATAAAATTGCCGGTGATACAAATACAGATGACAATATTTCAGAAATAACCCCAGATAACCGTTTGAAAATTGCAGTATTGGGACAGCCAAATGTTGGTAAATCTACATTTGTAAATCGTGTTTTAGGCGAAAAGAGACAAATTGTTATGGATGCCCCTGGCATTACACGTGATACCGTAAAAATTCCAACACACTTTTATGGACGTGATATTGTATTAATGGATACCGCTGGATTGCGTCGCAAGGCTGGTGTGACTGATGATGTTGAAACATTATCGGCATTAAAGGCACTGGATTCTATTGATAAATCTGATGTTGTAATTTTGGTTGTTGATGCAACAAAAAATATAGAAAACCAGGCTTTGGGAATTGCTGCTCGTGTATATGATGCCGGTAAAATATTGTGTGTTGCATTAAATAAATGGGATTTGGTCGAACCGGAATTGCGTGATGAAAAGTTGTTAAAGTTAAAACATCAATTTACAAATTCATTTCATCAAATTATCAAACCCATGATATTGGCGATATCTGCTGAAACAGGCACTGGTGTCCAAAATATGTTCAAAAGAATATATCAACAATGGGATATTTCAACCGCATCTGTTCCAACCAGTTTATTAAATAGAATTGTTGAAAAATTGGTTGCAGACAGACAACCGCCAATGTCGCGTTTGAAACGTGCAATGCGTATTAAATTTGCCAGACAAACTGGTCGTCATCCAATGCGTATATTGATAAATGTTGGGGGTGCATCTGATATTCCAGAATCTTATACACGTTATTTACGTCGTGGAATTGCCAAGGCATTGGAATGGGAACACTTACCAATTGTAATAGAGTATGAAAAATCGGAAAATCCTTTTGATTGATATGCTGCTATCAATCAAAATCTATCCGTCACAAAAAAAGACCGCATTTATATGCGGTCTTTTTGTTTATATAATTGTTTTTACCATGTTGGTGCATGATCGCCTTCTTTAACAATAGGCTGTTCATCTTCCCATACAGATAAACCAGTTTTCAAATTAGTAAGTGTTAATTGTAAATAATATTCTACACGTGTATCTGTCGAAGAAAACCAACCAGAATTCAATTTCAAATTACGTTGAATCATTTTACCAGACAAAGACATGTTTGGCGCAATCAATGTTCCTTTTTGTGCAAATGTTGATTGGTCATATTCATCGTTGCCACGTGTATTGCGTACATTGTTGCTGGTTGTATCTTCGCCTGTAAAGTTTGTTGCGATTTGTGCACGGCCAGATTTCAAAATTGTTGTACGGATTTTTTTAATCAAAATATCCGTATCAAATCTTTGCATTGTGTCGTTTTTAATATTTGCCACCGCAATAACAGGTTTGGAAACACCGGTCAGTGCATTACTTTTTAACATAGAATCAGTCATGTTTGTGGCGGCTTTTTCCCAATCGCGATATTCTAATTCCATAACATCTTGCATTGTTGCGACATCCCTGGTGTCATCTAAATCAACGACACGTGTTTGCCCACATGCTGCCAAAACAGCACACAGTGCAATAGGTAATAATTTTTTCATATTTACTCCTTTTTATATCTTAAATATATGTACAATTGGTTTTGATTGTGTCAATCGTACATAAATTAAATGGTTTCCAGATGACGGTAATTTTATATCTGACCCAATACTATCACTTAAATTAGAATCAATCAAGTCAGCTGTTTTTAATCGTAAAACACTAATGGTTTCAGGTAATGTCACCCATGAACGAACCTCGGCATTGGTGGTTGCCATAGAATATATTGTTGAACCCAAACCAATTAATTCAGAAAGATTACTTTTTGAATTATATGCAGCTGCCTGTGCAACAGCACGCGCAGAAGCCGATGTCCAGGCACGCAAAGCATCATTGATTCTGTATTGGTTAAATTCCGTCATAAACATTGCATTTACATCCGCAAGTGGTTTTGCCCCAGATACAGATAAAGTGCCGTTCCAAAATTGTGGTTCTGCAATTGCGATACCCGCAACAATTACACCTTTGCCTGTTGCAACAGGTAATGAAAGTTCTTTTTGTTCTAATATTGGCGCAAACCCAGATTCAATAAATACCCATGTTGTATCATGTGGTTTTGTCTTGTTTTCAGATAGTTTCAAATCTTCAGATATAAAACTATTATTTGGTGACATACCGCTGGCACGTTTCAGATATGTTTGTGCATCATTAAAATCACCGGCATTCAAGAACCAAATCCCAGATAAATACATCAATGCCGGATTCATAATATCAGTATATGCCGCCCATTGATTATTTTTTAATTCATTCATCAATTCTGAATTTTCATTTGCGATGCGTTCCTGATTTTTTTTCACTAATTCAGAATAAGCGCGTGACATATCTTGTTGTCGGGCATATGATTGGTTAATAATAACGCGGACATCGTTTTTACGATTATCACCAATAGCATCCCAAATTTGATAATATGATACAAATAAAGAGTCCATCATTGATGGTTTGTATTCGCTTACCAGTTGCCCACCGATTAAAATTTTCATTTCACGCAATGCGCTGCCACCAATTGTATCGATGTTTCTTTTATTGAATTCTTCGAAAGTATCATCGCTGGCTTTATAATTTTTTGCCTGGAAT
Source organism: uncultured Alphaproteobacteria bacterium (assembly GCA_946625925.1). Classification (GTDB taxonomy): domain Bacteria; phylum Pseudomonadota; class Alphaproteobacteria; order Rs-D84; family Rs-D84; genus Enterousia. The sequence continues at coordinate 21,526 of CAMOTP010000003.1, forward strand.
TGTGAAAGACCTGTGATTAATAATTGTAAATTATCTTGGTCTTTAATATCCGCCCCACCAGAATATTTATCTACGGATTCTATAAAATTATCATGTGCAAAATCATTGCGTATACTACGCAATTCGGATGTCGTGATATTGGCACATCCGGCAAATATTAATAAACCCAAAAAAACACAAGCAATTTTTTTCATAAAACTATTCAGATAAAACTTTAATTGTTTTTGTCGCTGGGTCTAAAAATCTAATAGTTCCAGTATATCCCATGGCTTTACAGTGTTGTGGAACCAAAAATTCTGGCATAGGGGCACTTTCGCCCATTTGGATTTTTGCAGCAATAGATTTTTGAATATCGGTTTTCATTTTATACCATCTTTCCTGGCTGGCCTCAATTGGTCTGTTATAATATCCTTGGTACAAAACAATTTGTTTTTCTTCGGGTAATGTCATAATGTCCATTGGTGAATATAATGGTTTCGGTGTTTTGGTTTCTTCGGATTCTTTGCCATCTTTATCAATTTTCTTTTCTTTTTTGATTTCGTCGCCAATCATCCGAGAAAATCTTTCTGCGGTTTCATAATCATTTTGTCGCATAATAATTTTTGCTGCGGTTGTTGAAATAATTGTGGCAGCGGCATCTTCACCATATTTTTCACGAATCTGGTGGATGTCCTGACCAATGATTAAATAAGAAATCTTTTGACCACGTCCCAAATCAGGTCCCTGGATAACAGCATCCAATTTTTGCATTTTTGGCATTTCGTCCAACACAAATAATACCGGATATGGTCCCAACCGTTTTCCGTTTGAACTGGTTGTGTCAGGGGTGTTCACCAGCAAATAATTTGACATCAATTCAATAAATATACCTGTGATAGGATTTAATGCTTGGGCATCAACCATATTAATTGATAAATATACTGTCACAGGTTTTATTTTTCCGTCCTTTGGATCACGTAATCCACGTAAATCTTCGAAATGGAAATCTGAATGGGATGTTCTATTGCGCACAGCGGCATTACGGAATACACCTAATCCTGCCATAATTGTTGATAATATTGATCCGCGTTCTTTATCAGGTGTATTTGCTAATTGTGTTAATTCCAATACCGCACGGTGTGCATAGGCAAATTCGACTGCTTCATTTACGGCTTCTTCCAATACATCTTTCATTGGGTCTGCCAATGCCACCATTTGATCGCCTTGACGTTTGCGTTCTTCTAACGCAGCAGCATTTGCCAATTGTGCCGCATTTAACCAATCCAAAATCAATGACAATGATGCCTCTTTGCCTACCCATGCATCGGGAATATTTTTCCATGTACCGACATGCACATAATTCATGGCATTTAATTCACCACGTTGTAATAACCCCAGTGCAGCAAAAGCATTAGAATTACTGGTCATTGCCAAATAATATTGCATCAAAACATTAGAATCTTCTTGGTTAAATTCGCCAGATTGTAATCTCGAATAAAAATAATCATCGGCCTTGGCACGTTCTATTTTTGAAACAATATATTGTATGAATCCGGATAATCCGGCGCGCCCAGAAATAGACCAATGTGGGTCAGCACTGCTTCCGGAAACATCTGGCACCAAAACTTTGCAAATCGTATCAATATACAAATCGCGTTGTTCTGTTTCAAAAGGCACATGTTCCGGTGATAATGGATTCCATGATGGATAAAAAATCCCGCGTTCTGGATCATCTTGTCCTGCCCAGTTCATAACAAATACAGGTCCAATTGTCGCACGATATCCCGATGTTGATTGTTTTAACTCTGGTTTTGGGTCGTTAATAATCATTGAAACAGTATCGCATTCAACAATTGTTGGTTCCACAACGGCTCTTGTTTTACCTGATCCCGGAGGCGCCACGCACAAAACAGATAATGTTTCGTCCAACATCAATGGTTTTGTTTTTTTACCGTCTTTAAAATATCCCAAAACCATCATAAAACCATTAAACAGGCCTTCGGTATTTTTCCAATTTTTACCCATTTTCTTGATGTCTTCGGCGGTTGCCTTACGCGAAGATTTTTCATCATATATATCCTTGCCATGTGGATTAAATTCTTTGGTCAACGTATCATCAGACACGAAATAAAAGGCGATTATTGGCAAAATCGGCATAATACACCAAAAATCAGGTCGCACTAATGAACGGCCAATCCAACCAGGAATAGCGGCCACCACAGACAACCCAAATGTTTTTATGGCATCTGTCAGAAATATGCTTGACCAATGTGCTGTTGCGGGCGACCAACCATAACGAAAAGCATGCTCTAAAACAAAAGCCAACGCAAAAGCCGCTGCACAAATCAGCCACATAAATGCGTTCCAACGGAATACCCAGAACATCTGGGCCATTGGGCCTTTTTCATGTTCTTTGTACGCGGTGGATTTGAAAATATTCAAACCTTTTGACGATCCGCCTGCAGATAAAATATTGAATTTTTCAACCATGGTGTTATCATTATACCAGAAAAAAACGTTCAGATAAATCACGAAATGCAAAAAATATGAAAAATATACCAAGAATTTTTATAGGTACAGATATTACAAGTGGTAGTATAATACCAGTTGACAAGTCTGTTATACATTATTTGTCGCATGTTATGCGTTGTAATAATTGTTTGGTGTTTGGTAATGCTTGTGAATACAATGCTGTGCTAAACCCAGACGGTAAAACAATAACAGTTGGTGAAAAAACAGAACATAACGATCCGTCTAATGATATTACACTATATTTTTCACCAATAAAACGGTTGGACGATATGATGAATATGGCCACCCAAATGGGAATTGCAAAATTTGTCCCTGTAATAACAGAACGTACGGTCGCAAAACACATAAACTGGGAACGTATGAAAAAAATAGTTGTTGAGGCATCCGAACAATCAAACCGTAATAGTGTCCCAGAAATCGCGACACCAATAAAATTTAATGAATTGCCTTTTTCTGATATTGTTGTTGCAGATGAACGTGCAGCATACGGCATGCAAATGCAAAATGAATATAAAAATCATAAGGCTGTTTTAATCGGCCCCGAAGGCGGCTTTTCTGATGCAGAATTTGAAATTCTGGATAAAAATCATGTGCCGGGTATATCTTTGGGAAAAACAATTTTACGTGCCGAATTGGCGGCACCTATTGCAATAGCAAGGTTGGTTGAATAATATGGATACAAGAATCGCAAAATTTATAGCACATACCGGAATCGCATCCAGACGTGATGCTGAAAAATTAATTGAATCGGGTGCTGTTGCGGTTAATGGAATTGTTCTAGATTCGCCTGCGGTTAATGTGTCTGATACAGACGTTATCACAGTAAATGGTAATGTTATAAATAAACAAACTCGAACAGAATTATATATTTTTAACAAACCATTAAACACTATGACCACTGTGCGCGACCCACTTGCGCGGAAAACAATTTATGATGTATTGCCGGATGAATATAAAAATTTACGTTATGTTGGCAGGTTGGATTATAAAACAACAGGTTTATTGTTAATGACAAATGATGGTGATTTGGCGCGAAAATTAACATTACCAACAAACAAAATTCCGCGTACATATATTGCGCGTGTTGGGGGAACAAAACAAAATTTTGATATTGCACGTCGTGGTGCAACGGTTGATGGTGTTCATTATAGACCGATGGAAATAACAGAAATATCCCCAGGAAAAATTCGTGTTGTTGTGACCGAAGGAAAAAAGAACGAAATAAGAATTGTTTTGCGTGCTTGTGGTGCGCCTGTGCAAAAATTACACAGGGAATCTTTTGGAAATTTGAAATTGGGAAATTTGGCATCTGGAAAAATTATCAAAGTATCACAGAAAGATATTGACGAACTCTTGAAAACTCTTTAATATTTATATCAAGAGAATCAATCAAGGGGGGCATATATGCGCAAAATCTTAAAAAAATCCATCGGAACAAATAAAGAAAATTCCACAAAAACCGCGGGTTCTACATGGTCTACACCAATTTATGTATATTGGTTTATAATTTTGTTTTTCATTGCGGCTACATTTTATATTTTGGGACGCAGTCATGGAATGTTGCATAATCCCGCGACATTAAACGAAGAAATTTTGATGCAGGCGTCTGATTATTTTAATTCAGGCAAAGCAAAATTAGAATCTGGCGATATCGAAGGTGCAATCGCAGATTTGACTGCTGTGGTTGATTCTGGTGCCGTATCTGGAACTGCGTATCTTGCCCGTGGTGAAGCATATATGTTGTATGGTGATTACAAAAAAGCATTGTCAGATTTTCAATCTGCCATTGAACATGATACAACAAACATTATGGCATTTTATGACAAGGCATTGTTGGAAATGCGCCTAGAAGATTACGAATCTGCAATGATTGATATCAATAATGCGTTGGCATTGGCGGCAACGTCATCTAACCCAGTTGTGCCTATCCGTGATTTGTATGCAAAACGTGGTCAATTAAATTTGTGGCAAAAAAATTGGGATGGTGCGATTGCTGATTATACAAATTCTTTGGCACGTCCAGATGGTACGGTTTCGCCAAATGTATACGCAGAAAGGGCCGAGGCATACACTGCCAAAGGTGATTATACTGATGCAATCACAGATTATGCATCTGCGATGCAGGTTGTCAAAGAACAACTGGGCGGTATTGTTGATGTGGACGAAGGTGAAAGATTATCTCGTGATGTGATGTTATACACCGAAAAAACGGCTGCCTTATATTTGAAATTAAATAATAAAGATGCAGCATTGAATAGTTTGCAAAATGCATATCAAATAGCGATTACTTTGAATGATACTGAAACTGTTGAACGTTTAAGTGGATTGATGACAGATTTGAGTGCTGCAATCGCTGCTGAAAAAGCCGCGGCTGAGGCTGGTCAGGTTGTCACAATGGACCAGGTCCAAATCCAACAATAAATCAAAAAATCAAAAGTAAAATGAAAAAGGCACCAATATTTATTGGTGCCTTTTTTTACAAAAAAAACACCGCCAATCCAGGCGGTGTAAAACATTCCAGAAATTATTATTTTCTCAAACCTAATTTTTTAATCAAAGCATCATAATCAGCTTCGCTACGACGTTTGATGTATGCCAATAATTTCTTACGACGATTAACCATCAATAACAAACCGCGTTTGCTGTGTTCGTCTTTGTGATTGTTTTTCATGTGTTCTGTTAAATTACGGATACGTTCAGTTAAAACTGCAACTTGGGATGCAGCACTACCACCGTTATCTTTTTCAGACACTTTGAATTCTTTGATTAATTCAGTTTTTTTTGTTTTTGTAATGGACATTACATATTCCTTTTATATTGTGCGTTTTGGACGCAGTTGTTTATCTTTCACAACACCGATTCCGATAAATTCAGTATTATTATAAATCCTGAAAAATCCGTCAGGCATTGCGGTTTTGATAAAACCACCGTTTTTATAAATTTCAGTGCTTTTATCGTCCAGATTCAAAACCGGAATGTCCCCCAGTCCAGAATCCAATGGCATCAAATATTCATTGATGTCCCGGCTATTATTAACCAGATTTTCTAAAAAATCAAGTGTGACAGCATTTTTTATATCAAAACCATTTGTTCTTACGCGTCTTATCATGTCCACAGATGCCACCGTTCCGCATCTGTGTGCGATATCGCGGGCAATACTTCGTACATATGTACCAGTGCTGCATCTAACAAAAAACTGCCAACTTTTACCATCAAAACCGTTATATTTCAGTTCGTATATATGAATGGTTCGAGGTTGTATTTCGACATGTTTTCCACTGCGTGCAATTTCATAAGCGCGCTTTCCGTTTATATGAATCGCACTATACAATGGTGGTATTTGCTGTATATCGCCAATAAAATCATTTAAAGTATTATTTATTTGTTTGTCATCTGGAATAATATCACAACGACAAATTTCAGTTCCTGTTATATCCAGTGTATCTGTATCTATTCCAAATTGGCAAGAAAACAAATATTCTTTGATTCCATCATTTGAATTTTCTACAAAAGGAATCATCTTGGTTGCATTTCCGATTGCGATTGGTAAAACACCGGTTGCCATCGGGTCCAATGTTCCAATATGTCCAGATTTTTTTTCGCCAAATAAACGTGCAACTTTTGACGATGCCGTTCGACTGAACAGTCCCTGTGCTTTATCCAAGATAATCCAACCATTCATGTTTTATAATCCAAATAAAGATAATTGAGATGTGTCGTCTTTGACCTGCATCTTTGATTTTGGTGTATGCGCAGATTTTGCTTGTTCGATTTTAACTTCGTTTACACCAATTTTTGCACCATTATTTTCTAAATTTGCCAGTACCGCTTCGGCACGTGCCACAACAGATTCTGGCATGCCGGCCATTTTTGCAACATGGATACCGTATGAACGGTTGGCGACCCCGGGTACAATTTTATGCATAAATATAATTTCGTTATTGTATTCTCGAACATCAATAGTTAAACAAGATACATTAGACAATAATCCATTATTATCACCAGCTAATGATGTCAACTCATGATAATGGGTTGCGAATAATGTTCTGGGGGTTAAATTATTCAAATATTCTAATACAGCCTGTGCAATAGCCATACCGTCATATGTTGCGGTTCCACGTCCAATTTCATCAAATATAATAAAAGAACGGTCTGTTGCGCGTCGCAATATATTTGCGGTTTCACTCATTTCCACCATAAATGTAGATTGTCCTGCTGCCAAATTATCCGATGCACCAACACGACTAAATAATTGGTCGCATACACCAATGGTTGCAGATTTTGCCGGAACAAAAGACCCCAAATGTGCCAATACGGTAATTAGTGCATTTTGGCGCAGATAAGTTGATTTACCTGCCATATTTGGACCGGTTAATAATGCAATTTTATTGTGCGATAAATCACAATCATTTTTAACAAAATTATCACCATGTGTACGCAATACTGCCTCAATCACAGGGTGGCGTCCACCTAATACACAAAATTCGGTGCCGGTTGTAATTTTTGGACACACCCAATCATATTCAATAGCACACAATGCCAACGCAACCCACACATCTAAATCGGCTAATAAATCGGCTGTGGCTAACAAATCATCGGCAATTTCACGTATATCATTGATAAAATTATTTATAATTTCATCTTCGATTCCAGCGGCTTTATCCACTGCACTACGAATGTTATTATCCAAATCAATCAGTTGGCCTGTTGTAAAACGCATATTTCCGGCCAATGTTTGACGATGAATAAAACCGGATTCAGCCTTCATCATATCGTCCGCCTTGGTTGACGGTACTTCTATAAAATATCCCAAAATATTATTAAATTTAATTTTTAATGTATGAATGCCAGTTTGTTCAATATATTTTGCTTGTAATCCAGCAATAGTATTGCGTGCACCATGCGACAGTTCACGCATATTATCCAAACTTATATCAAAACCATCACGAATGACATTACCATCGCGGAAAAAAGTTGGTAATTCATCATTCAGTGCACGTTTTAATTTTGCGGCTAATTCATCATGTGTTTTAATTGAGCCCAAACGTGCAGAAAAATCACAGTCTAAATTTTGTGCCATCATTTTTGCATTAGGCAAATTTACAATAAAATCACGAATGTGTGCCAAATCACGTGGTGTCCCACGACCAGCCATCAGTCGCGCCAGACTGCGTCCTACATCTGGCATAGATGCTAAATCGTGTGCAATATTTATCATAATATTTCTGTTGGATACAAAATGAGCAATGTGCATCTGCCGTAATTTTATTTCGTCTATGCTTCCAGATAAAGTGCGTAAATATGCACGCAGTTTACGTGCGCCAGCGGCAGTCTTTGTTTTGTCTAAAACATCGACCAAACATGCGCCCCCAGCATTTATTGGTGCATCGATTTCCAGACTTTTCCAAGTTGCAGAATCGATTAATAACTGTGAATCATTTTTGAATTGTCGTGGGGCACGAAATGTTGTTGATGCACCGCGTTGAGTATTAAATAAATATCCTGCCAGCAAATATGTTGCATTATCCATATTTTCAGATTGTGTGCCATCAATAACACCACCAAATACGCGTGCAACAATCTGCGTTATGTCTGAACGAATATATAATTTTTCATACACCGGTGTTGTCTTGAAAATAGTACGCAAATGAAATATTGTATCATGTTCCGCATACGAAGAAGGATAGATAACCTCGGCAGGATTCAATCTTACCAAATCATCAATCAAATCGCTGGTCTGACCAACAAAAAATTCACCTGTGGAAATGTCGCAACCTGCAATATCAAATTTATTATTTTGAATTGGGACAACCGCGACCAAGAAATTTGCAGATTTTGGATTTAATAAATTTTCATCTGTTAATGTTCCAGGTGTCAACACGCGAATAATTTTGCGTTCTATAAATTTGTGTCCGCGTTCTTTGGCCTGGGCTGGTGTTTCCATCTGTTCAACCAATGCAACCTTGAACCCAGATTTCACCAAACGTCCAAAATAATTATCGGCTGCATGCCATGGAATACCGCACATAGGGATGTTTTCACCATCTGCATCGGTTCCGCGTTTTGTTAATACCAGGCTTAATGCTTCACTAATAGTTTTTGCATCATCGAAAAAAGCCTCGTAAAAATCACCCAAACGAAACAACAGCAATGCATCTGGATTTTCCGCCTTCATATCCAGATATTGTTGCATAACCGGTGAAAGTTTGCTTTTTTCTGCCACGTAACACACCACTGTTATTCAGAAACCTTTAATGTTTCGATTTTCAATTCCGCTTCTTTTAACAACTGTTCACAGTATGCTTTTAATTTAATACCTTGTTCATACGCAGCCACAGAATCTGCCAATGGCAATTCTCCAGATTCCATTTTTTTAACCAATTCAGTTAATTGTTTATACGCTTCTTCAAAGGTCAGTTTTTTATCGGTATTTTCAGTCATTTTAAATTCCTTTTCATAACAAATCAAAAATACACGATAAAAACCAAACTTTCAAGAATTTTAATAATTAAAATCGTCCAATTTTTTATCAAAAAATTTATAAATCATATCCTTAAAATCTTGATGGATATCTAAATGTTCCAGTTCTGCACGATTTATCCATCTGTAATCAGTATGTTCATGCGATAAAATAACATTGCCCGCGACATATTTTGCAATAAACAAATATCCAAAAAACTGGGTGTCTTTGTTATATGCAATCCCGGTCCATCCAAATACAGGATTTGATACAGCATCAACGTCTATTTTTATTTCTTCGGAAATTTCACGTATAACCGCAGATTGAAAAGTTTCGCCAAATTCAATTTTACCACCGGGCAAATCCCACATACCTGGAAATACAGTTGTTTCTTTGTTGCGTTTTAACACCAAAACATTTCCGTTGTCATTATATACAATTATTTTTACGACACCCCGAAAATTTGCCATTTTATACCCTTTGATTCAAATAAAAAACACCTGTCCAGGTGTTTCTTATTCGTTTTAATACATTGTTTGTAATATGTGTTGATTTTTGTCCAAACTGGATAACATTTTACCACTGCCACGTGCAACACATCCCAATGGTTGATCAACCAAGAATACAGGCAATCCCGTTGCAGCACGAATGGCCGCATCCAAACCGCGTAATAACGAACCACCACCAGTCATCGCCACACCCAAATCAGCAATATCAGCAGATAATTCAGGTGGTGTTGCCTCTAATGCGATATGAACGGTATCAACAATTTTTGCGACCGTTTGTGCCAATGCAGATGCAATTTGTGATTCTGTGACGACCGTTTCGCGTGGTGTCCCAGATAATAAATCGCGTCCTTTTATCTTCATCGATAATTCGTTAGTTTTATCCTTTGGTGCAATCGCACAACCAATAGTCTTTTTAATTTCTTCGGCTGTATTTTCACCAATTAACAAATTCTTGGTTTTGCGTACAAAATCGATAATGTCTAAATCCATTTGGTCGCCAGCGGTTCTAACTGCATTAGAATAAACAATGCCACCCAACGACATAACTGCGACCTCGGTTGTTCCACCACCAATATCTAAAACCATTGAACCAACAGGTTTTTCCACAGGCAAACCTGCACCAATAGCGGCCGCTGTGGATTCTTCGACAATATAAACCTTGCGTGCGCCCGCGGCATCGGCTGCCTCTTGTATAGCACGACGTTCCACTTGTGTTGCACATGATGGCACACAAATAATAATCAAAGGTGCAGCCAACAAATTGCGATGATGAATTTTACGAATAAAATATTTAATCATTTCTTCGGCAACTTCAAAGTCAGCGATAACACCATCACGCAAAGGACGAACCGCAGCAATTGTGCCAGGTGTACGTCCAAACATTTTTTTAGCCTCGGCACCAACTGCCAAAATTTCTTTGCGTCCCAACAATCGATTTTCTGCAACAGCAACCACAGATGGTTCGTTCAAAACGATGCCACGTCCCTTTACGTAAATCAGTGTATTAGCAGTTCCTAAATCAATCGCCATATCGGCAGAAAAGAATTTCATAAGCCAGTTATACATGTTAAACCCTTATAGCTGATTGTTTTCCAGCAAACTATAAATCTTGACGCGCAAAAAATCAAGTAAACCACATAAAAAATGTTTTTATTTGATTTCTTGTATAATTTGGTATGATTAACCCTATGAGAAATACGATAAAAGCACATAATGATTTCAAAACAGATCGCGAATATCCGTTTGTAACAACGGATTTGTTCTCGATTCGGACACGTGCAGCCAAATTTCCAGATGACCCCAGATATGGTTTGGTGGTCAGCAAGCGCAATTTTCGTTTTGCGGTAAAACGTAATCGTGTAAAACGTTTGTTGCGGGATTGGATTGCATTTGCAAATGACTATATGTGTTCTAATCTAGATTATGTATTTTTTGCTCGCGTTGATATTTTGAATGAAAATGTAACACGTGAAACAGGTCGTGAAACAATGGTTCATGCATTGCAAGAAATCAAAAATAAAAATGACCACAAATCCAAATAAATCATTTATGCAAATTGTTGGTATCAGGCTGGTGCGTTGCTACCAGGCGTGTATTTCACCGTTTATTGGTGGACGTTGTGCGTGTCGTTTTATCCCAACGTGCAGTGAATATACGGCTGGGGCTATTGAAAAATATGGCTTTTTTCGTGGGGTGTGGATGGGAATGCGCAGGATTGCCCGTTGTCATCCAGGTGGTGGCTTTGGATATGACCCAATACCTTGACTTTTTTGGTATTTGTGATAAAATTTATCTAAAACACAGATAATGTATAAAGGATTAAAAAATGTCTTTTCGTGCAACCGTTGAATCTATGTCAAAAATCATGGATGATATGGGAATTACAGAACTTGATTTAGAACGCCAGTTTTTATTTGGCGTGTATCGTAAACATATTCATTTGTCCAAGGGAACAACTGTTGCTATGCCCAGTTTCCCTGTGGATAAAACTGTTAAAAATTCAACAACTGGTACAAATGGTGCCGCGCATGAATATACCAATGCATTAAAATCGCCAATGGTTGGTGTCGTTTATTTGGCGACAGAACCTGGTGCAAAACCTTTTGTCAAGGTGGGCGACACTGTGCATGCTGGTGATACTGTTGCGTTGGTCGAGGCTATGAAAACCTTTAATCCAATCAAGGCAACCGCAGACGGTGTTGTAAAAGAAATTTTGGTAACAGATGCCCAGGCAGTTGAATTTGACCAACCATTGATTGTTATTGAGTAATTATTATGTCTCAAATAAAAAAAGTTTTAATTGCTAATCGTGGCGAAATTGCACTGCGTATAATTCGTGCATGTCGTGATATGGGTATTCGCACTGTGGCGGTATATTCAACGGCAGACAGAAATGCAATGCATACACAATTGGCAGACGAGAGTGTTTGTATTGGTCCTGCACCATCACGTGATTCTTACTTGAATGAATCTGCTATTTTAACAGCGGCATTGTTAACTAATTCTGATGCTATTCATCCAGGGTATGGCTTTTTGTCTGAAAATGCAGGTTTTGCACGCAAGGTTGAATCACATGGTATGATTTGGATTGGACCATCACCAGATATGATTGTTCGTATGGGTGACAAGGTTAATGCAAAAAAAACAGCGATTGCATGTGGTTTGCCGGTGGTGCCTGGTTCTGATGGCGCTGTTAATTCTTTGGAAGATGCCAAGGCATGCGCTGAAAAAATTGGTTATCCTGTAATGTTAAAGGCCGCATCTGGTGGTGGTGGTCGTGGTATTCGTGCTGTATATAAACCAGAAGACCTGGCTGAAGCTTTTTCTACAACTCGTGCCGAGGCAAAATCTGGATTTGGTGACGAAACATTATACATGGAAAAATTGTTATTACATCCACGTCACATCGAATTTCAAATATTGGGTGATAAACATGGTAATGTTGTTGTGTTGGGTGAACGTGATTGTTCTTTGCAACGCAAAAACCAAAAGGTTATCGAAGAATGCCCTGCGGCCATACTGTCACAAAAACAACGTGATGATATGATAGAAATTTGTAAAACTGCCGCCAAAAAAATGGGGTATTTCAGTACTGGTACATTTGAATTTATGTACGAAGACGGCAAATTTTATTTCTTGGAAACAAATACGCGTTTACAGGTGGAACATCCTGTGACCGAAATGGTTTATGGAATTGATTTGGTTCGTGAACAAATTCGTATTGCGGCCGGTGAAAGGTTGGGGTATTCCCAGGCAAATATCGTGCCACATGGACATGCAATTGAATTTCGTATCAATGCCGAAGATCCAGAAAACTTTATACCAAATCCTGGCACAATATCATTATATGCACCATCTGGCGGATTGGGTGTTCGTGTTGATTCGGCTGCATATACAGGATATACAATTCCACCGACATATGATTCTATGATTGCCAAGTTGATTGTGCATAATACATCACGTGCAACATGTATCATGCGTGCGACACGTGCATTGGATGAATTTGTAATCGAAGGTGTCAAAACCACAATACCATTACATAAAAAGTTATTAAATAATCGTGATTTTAGGCAATTGAACTTTGATAATCATTGGTTGGAACAGTATTTGGCATCTGAACCAAAAGTAGAAGACGAAATTGTCCCAACCGAAGAAAAAACAGAAGAATAATATAAAAACCGTCAATTTGGCGGTTTTTTCTTGATAATTTTAGATTGTGTGGTATAAAAATCACATATCAAGAGGTTTTTTTATGAATAATCCACATGTTGAAAATATCATACAAAACATACACGCTGGTACAATGAATACTGCTTTAATAAGAGATAATAATTCATCACCATTTCCTGCGTCAGATTTTTCAGGATTGTGTTTTATCAGGGCAACATCAAACCACGGTAAAGTTTTTTATTCTTTAAGAATAAATTATGGGAAACCAGCAAGGCTTTTGATTCAAACTTCCAGTATCATTGTTGAAAGTGATAGGCAAAGTTTGAACGATTTATGGAATGTAATTTCCGTAATAGAAAACAATAAAAGACAAAAATAAAA
>CAMOTP010000004.1 GCA_946625925.1 uncultured Alphaproteobacteria bacterium
TTTATAACTTTATGATTCTATACTAATTATATGGAAAAACAAGAAATAAGAACATTTGGTCGCCGTCATGGCAAAAAATTATCTGCCCGCAAACAAACATTGCTGGATACAGTTTTGCCGGCCTTTTTACCAAAAAACATCAAAAATACCGGTAATTTAATTTTGGAAATCGGCTTCGGTAATGGTGAACATGTGCGCGACTTGGCGATTCGCAACCCCGAATCGATAATTATTGGTGCCGAACCATTTATGAATGGGGTTGCCGCCCTACTTTCGGCTATTACCAGCGAATCGGACAATCAAATTTTACCAGACTATAAAAACATTCATATCTGGCCGGATGATGTCCGCAAAATGCTAAACGATTCGGATTTACAATTTAATGAGATTTGGGTACTGCACCCAGACCCATGGCCCAAAGCCCGTCATGAAAAACGCAGATTATTAAATGCAGAATTCTTAAAATTACTGGGCGCACATTTAACCGACAACGGTCAAATAATAATCGGCACAGATCATTGGGAATACTTTGATTGGATTATTGAACAGGTCAAACAAACATCATTATACGCATCATTTCCGCCACTTTCTACAATCCATACCAGATACCAAGAAAAAAACATGGCCGAAACGGATGCACCAAAATATATGATTTTAACGAATCAATAACTTACAAAAAATTTTAATTTGTTTAATAACTCTGGTCTGTTTATAGCAACCAATCTATACACCTGCTCTGCACGACCATGACTTTCGCCGAACATAACATGTAATTCCATATCGGGCGATGCATTCCAACATTCCAAAGCACCATAAATACGCCCTGTAAAATCAGACTTTTCCATATCATCATGATTTAAAATCAACAACAAAGACGTGGCATTTATTTTTTTTAAATTATCAAAAACATTTGCCCAATCCAAAGGCCACACTTGTAATACATCTAAACCAACCGACAACTCTTTATTAAAAAACAAATCTTCACGTACAACAGACAACGAATCGGACAAATGTTCTAATTCCGACAAAGGCAAAATTATTTGCGCCCCTGATGCCCCCTGTTTAAACACAGAATTCACACCAACAACCAAATTTGATACATTTTGCCCAGCAAGACTATCCACATAAAATCTGGCAATAATTTTTACATCAATTTTTTCGACCCATGGCCAAATAACTGGAACATCTTTTGGTGTCACAGACAACGAATTAATTTTCATTTCCGCGGTATATTCCGCTGCCCCGGCCAAATCGGAACCATCACAATTATCAGGCAACCACAAAGAAACACATTGTGCCACATTGTCATTATCAAAAATTTCTTTTATATTAATCATTATACTTTCTACTTTACCATAAATATGATATAATTAAAACAAATGAAAATATATGAAAAAATAAATTGTTTATTACTTGGGACATTATGGACACTTGCCATAGTGCTGGTGCTGGATTTTTGGTTAAATACAGCATATAACTTTAATATGTTTTCGCATGCACATTGGCAATATGTTGCAAATTTACAAGCAAACAACCGCCCAATTGTGACAGGCTTTTATATTGCCATCGCTGCGGCTATTTCTTTAACTATTTTTGGAATATTTATGTTATGGCGCCCCAGATTCAGAAAAATCATATTTTCTCAACCTGCAAACAACACTTCCGAACAAACTACATCACAACCGATAGTTAATAATACACCACAGCCACAACCGACTCCGACTATAACACTGCAACCAACAATTCAAAGGCCGCCATTTTTACATATCCAAGTCCCCAAGGCACCCGCTCATCCTATTACACAACCAATTAAAAAGGAAACACCAGCCACCAAACCAACAAATACAAATGTGGCACAATATAAACAAGAATCCCGGGAAATATTCGAAAAGGCAAATTACAAGGTATTGACACCAAAAACCATTAAAAATATTCCTTTATCTTTGATTGCACTGGGCAATCAAGAAACTTTGTGGATTGGTGCAGCCAACATTTCTCACAACCAAATGGCGGACATTATCCTTGCATTCCAGAACATATTCCAAGAAACACTGGAAAGTATTGCAATTGATATAAATGCATTTATAATAAACCCAACAGACGACGTCCAACTTGATGCTATATTAGATTTTAAAAATACGGATGATTTAGCAGCTGCAATATCTTCTCTGCCAAACGAACCAGAATCTGATATAGATAAAGAATCAGGAAACATGGATGCCTTTGCTGGATACATAGAAACGGTATTGACATATTTGGAAACGAACTAATGAAAATATCTGAAACAGTTGCTATTGCACGAATATCTGACCTTGGCATGGATGATATGCCTCTCACAGAACATACACCTATTCCAACTAAATTACCGGCTGATTGGTTTGCAATATACCACAAATTATGTCATCAATTTATGGAATCTCTGACAAATTGTGCCACAGAAATTGCATTTATGAATTTATCACAACGCGAATTTATGGCTTTGATTACAGGCAATGCATTACCCAGAAACACGTCTATTCGTTGGCGTATCCCAATTACAATGGGTGGGGAATTATCTATTAATAACATGTTTTTATGCAGGACATTTCCACATTCACACAGAATGGACAGATTTATTTTAGAACAGGCAAATAACGATACATTATGGTTGCCTAATCCTGCCAAAGCTATATACATTCCTGCACATACAGCCAGTGGTGGCACCGGTGGAAATGCCACATCAGACAGATTAACCCAAATAGCGGCTCAAATTGTAAGCAATAATTCATTAGAATAAAAGGAATCAAAAATGGATTTAACTGAGTTTTTAACAACAATAAAATCCAAAGGTGCTTTTATTTGGGGACCATCTAATATACGTGCAATTGAATATACAAATTCAACATTACAACAAAAAAAGTGTGCCATACTTCCTAATTTTATGATTAATTTATACACACAAACTGCTGGAATAAATTTAGGATCTGGATATATATTTGGACCTTCAGAATTACCAAATGGAAATAATTTTCCTATTCCCAGCATAACCCAAATTAATGATGAAATACGAAATATTCCTGCAATGAATAACAAAACATTATTTGCTCGTAATGATTTATTTTGGTTTGTATTTGATTCATTTGGGACATGTTATATGTTAAACAATGTAAATGGTACTGTATTACGCCAATACTCTGACCCATATCGTGCATTATACGATTGCTTGATGGGGGGAAAATTATAATGAAAAAATTATCTGTATCTTTATCTGGACATCAAACCAGTGTTTCTTTGGAACAAGAATTTATCACAGAATTACAACGTATAGCCAAAGATAACCAAACATCAATTGCATCCATTATTTCAGATATAGATGCCAACCGTTTACCAAACACAAATCTGTCTTCTGCTATACGGATTTGGGTATTAAAAACCGTCCATAAATAAATAATAAATTATATTTACACTCGCCTATCAATTTTATAGGCAAACCAGCCACCAATAAACGCAACAAACAAAATTATTACAAACCATAAATCACGTCCCAACAATCTATATACAGTCATATGTTCTCCATAAACAGTACCATCCAAATAACCTATTTTACTTATTGGCATCCATGAAATAATTTTCCCGTCTGCACGAACAAAAGCACTGATTCCAGAATAATTAGCCCTGATTACAGGAACGCCAGATTCAATAGCAGCTCTGCGTACCATACTCAAATGTTGATATGTTCCTGGTGTTTTTCCAAACCAGGTATCATTTGTAATATTAATAATCGCATTAACATATTCATTTGGTACCACCGCATCTGAAAAAATAATTTCATAACACACCGCTGGCGCGAACGCAAACATTTTATCCCCAAAACGCCCTGAAATTATGCGTTTACCATTACCAGACGTTAAATTTGCTGGCGATGGAATTAATTTAATTGGTCCATATTCACCAAACGGCACAAGATGTGATTTATTATAAATGTCAACAATATTTCCATCTCTATCAGCCATAACCATAGAATTATACATATTTCCATTATCATATACTTGTGCACCAATAATCACAGGAATTTTTAATTCTTTTGCAATCGGCATAAAATCATCTTGGCGCAAGAAAAACGGATACGATGTTTCCGGATAAACAATTAAATCTATATTATCAGTATTTCCTGCCAATTGAATTAATGTTTCAACCCTATTTTTTGCCTGATTTAATGCATCCACACGTGACAAAGCCATCTTTGCGGTCTGACTTGTAACAGGTTGAACAACTCGTACATTTATACTGTTATCACCATACTTTGATTCAGAAATATTTCTATATCCTGCAATACATCCAACAGATAACAAAATCACAAAAAACAAAAACACAAACCAATTTACTTTACTGCGCCTATTTTTTACAATCTGTACAATCACAGCAATCAAACCAACAATAATAAAACTTAAACCAAATGCCCCAAATAAAGACATAGAATTAGAAACAATCGGGAATGGCAACATTATATTTGCAACTGGATTC
Organism: uncultured Alphaproteobacteria bacterium; assembly: GCA_946625925.1. Classification (GTDB taxonomy): domain Bacteria; phylum Pseudomonadota; class Alphaproteobacteria; order Rs-D84; family Rs-D84; genus Enterousia. Next base: position 4,504 of record CAMOTP010000004.1, read on the forward strand.
CAAGGAAAACCTGTACAAAACCATTCTCTTAACCACAATACACAAACCCATGCAGCACTAAACAATATCGGTTTAACCCCAGATTTAATACGTATACACGATGTCAATACAAAAGGTATAGTGAACAATAAAGCACCAAAAATGCCGATACCAATAATGGCTGGCACAGTCCAAATTGCAAACTGCTTTGTTAATTCTGGAACAACATAAATAGAATTTAACATCCACCAAAACATAGATATTGCATACATTGTTCCAAAAGGAACCGCACGTAACCACGCCCGCCAAAACGGAACACGCACATTATCAGAACACAACAACCAATATGCCCCACCAACAGACAAACAAGTTATCCACCACATATTAAACGGTGCATATCCAAACACAGAAACCCCACCAAACAATGCACATAGAGCATATTTCCACCATTGAAATTTTACTACATTGTCATCCTGATATGGATTTTTTATACCCAATTTTTTCAATACAATAATTTCTTTACCTTCCATCACCTTTGCTTGTGCATCTGTCAAATGATCGTACCCCAACAAATGAAACATACCATGTACAACCATATGCGCTGTATGTTCTTCAACAGAAATACCTGCATCTTTTGCCTCACGCATAACAGTATCCAAAGAAATATAAATATCCCCCAACAAAATATCATCACCTAATTCAAAAGACAAAACATTAGTTGGTTTATCTATATCACGATACATTTTATTCAAAGCATGAATTTCTTCATCATCAACCAATGTAATAGAAACTTCGGCATCTTTATATTTTTTACCAACAACCGCATTCGCAATTTTTTCAAAATCTATATGAAATTTTTGCCATTTTTTATTATTATAATTCACATAAACTTTCATTTTCTATCCCTCTTTCCGAATAAACCCTTAAAAAATTTAGAACGCGTACTTTTACCTTTTACTTTTTGTGTTGCATTTGAAAATTGTTGAATCTCATTTTCGTTAATCTTTTTTAATTTTGATGCAGCAACCTTATTACCTAAATTTGAAGCCAATGTATAAAATTTCTTAGCATTTTTCATATCGCCTTTTAAATCATATGCAAAACCTAAATTGAAATAAGACCGCGATTTATCAGCATCTTCACTTTCAAGTTCCAATGCTTTTTTCGACATATCTATTGATTTATCGTACTCTTCACGATGAATATAAGTAATGGCCAAATCATTAAACAATTCAGGACTGACACCTTCCAATTCGATAACTTTATTAAAATATTTTAATGCCATATCATAATTCTGATTTTTATAATATTTCAAAGCCAAATCATACATCTGCTGTCTATCTTGATTAGCATGCAAATATTTATCCACATCCGCACAATACGCAAATACATCATCAGAATATTTCTTTGATCTTTGCACAACCTGGCACACACTAACACCATTTGCAACAACGCCACGACAAATAACACGTTTTGCATCAACCAACGTTGATTTAGAAAAATCAACTTTCAGTTTATCAAAATAATTATTTGCATACGACACAGCCCCAGATCTTTTACAATCAATACGCACGCCAAACATATCCTGACAGTAATTATCAATATCTAACAATAACAACATTTCATGGACACGACGTGCCTTTAACCCAGGAAAAGTTTTTAACCTGTTGGTATCAACCGCATCATCAACCCGCAACAAATATTTTGCCCATGCCGTACGATTATCAGGATGTGCTATAATAAACTGACAAAACTTTTTGCAACATGCTGGCGAATTAAACAATACAGATGACAGCACCGTCAAATCACGCGGTGTCAGTTCAATATTAGTACCCGCCAAAACATCGCGCATATAACGATTAAAATTCAACCCATTATCCATATAGAAAAACCAACCTTCGATAGCATCATATACTTCGTCATCCGTCAACCCACGCGGTTCTGTCTGCCCTTTTTTACGCGGATATTTTTTAAACATGTCCGACGCAAGTGCCCACTGCGCTGCTTCAAAGTTATACGCATTTTCAGCATTTGGAACATAATACAATCCCACAGCCAATGTATTTTGTGGACCATTTATATAATCACAAAACCAATCTGTTCTGTAATTTTCGGTTGCAAACAAAACAGCCTGGGTATAGGCAAAATTATCCATAACAGCCTTTTTTACAGCTGCCTTGTCTGTCATTTTTATTTTTTTATTTAATTTTTTATCAATTTCTGATTTCGCATCATTTACATCAAAATAAACAGTCGTTTCTTCATCAATTTTATCTTCACGAGGATTTGTTTTAATTTCTTTTTTTTGTCGGACATTATCTTTATCAACTTTTTTACCATTTGCCAAATCAACACCGCCAACCAATACCCCCAACATAGCCCACCAAATAGCGACAGCCGACAAATTAGGATTACGTTTCACAAACGCCTGAAACTTCTTTTCGTTACCATCTTTATCTTTACCAACCTGAATTTCTGATAATTTCTTTTCTAATTTACGCAAAATTTTATTATCCAACGCAACAAACTTGGCAAATCGCATCATAAACTCAACCAATCCGATACCAACCAACGCAGAACCCTTTAAAATTTTTTTAGGCTTAGTATCCACATCGATACCTTCAACATTCTTGAACACTGAATGTACTTTTTTAATCGGTTTATTTACAATTTTTCTATATTTTTGTGTCATAAATTATATTTCCTATTTTTTATTGCGACCCAACCCAGATTTTTTTGCAATTCCAGACCGCACGCGTGCATAATTTGGTGCCACGAACGGGTAATCATCTGGCAAATCCCATTTTGCACGATATTGTTCTGGTGTCATATTAAATCGTCTGCGAATATAACGACGCAACATAACATGCCACGTACCATCTTCTAAACATTGTATTTTATCTGGTTGCACAGATTCGGCAATTTGCTGTGGTGTTACAACCGTTCCACGCAACGTTGCCCGCGCAGCATTTACCGCATCCACCATAGAAAGTCCCGGATTATTCGCCATTGCAGCCGCAGCCAAGTTTGCAACCGCCAACGTAAAATCATTTGCTTTTGTATTATTTACCATTTGCCAAAAATCCTTTTATTTACTACAATTATATCACAAATAAACAGTAAGTAAAATAAAGTAAAATTATAATGAAAAATGAATCCAGACCTCTTGCTGATAAAATGCGTCCAGAAACCATAGACGATATTGTTGGACAACAGAGTTTACTTGGCGAAAACGGGCTTGTTCGTCGTATGGTCGACAACCACAAATTATCAAACATAATATTGTGGGGTCCTCCGGGATGTGGGAAAACAACAATTGCACGCGCATTGGCAAATTCTGTTGATATGGATTTTGTTCCAATGTCTGCTGTATTTTCAGGGAGTGCCGACATCAAAAAAGCAATGGATGCTGCACGTATGAACCAAGAAATTGGCCGTAATACCCTGCTCTTTATTGATGAAATTCACCGTTTTAATAAAACACAACAAGATACATTATTACCATATCTCGAAGACGGCACAGTTGTCTTTATCGGTGCAACCACCGAAAACCCCAGTTTTAATTTAAACAACGCATTACTATCGCGTTGTCATATTGGCGTATTAACTGCATTGACAACAGATGATTTAATGATTTTAATTAATCGCGCAGAAAAATTTTTAGATAAAAAATTACCATTAACAAATGATGCAAAAATTCATCTGGCACAGATGGCTGATGGTGATGCAAGGTTTTTATTAAACACCATTGAATATATCAGCAATGCAAATTTCAAATCAGATTTAACCCCTGACGCTTTGGATAACGCGATTCAAAAACGCCCCCCATTATCTGATAAAAGTGGCGACGAACATTATAATTTAATTTCTGCTGTGCATAAATCTTTGCGTGCCAGTGATACAGATGCCGCATTATATTGGGTTGCCCGTATGATGACATCCGGGCAAGATGCAAAATATATTTTCCGCAGATTAACCAGATTCGCAATCGAAGATGTCGGTCTGGCAGATCCCAATGCATTACAAATGGCAATCGCTGCATGGCAGGCATACGAAAGATTAGGCAGCCCCGAAGGCGACATTGCATTAACCGAATTGGTTGTATATTTGGGAACCGCCCCAAAAAGCGCATCTTGTGATCGTGCATTACATGCATCATACGGTATTGCTCAAAAAACCGGCAGTTTACCACCACCAAAAAATATTCTGAACGCACCAACAAAAATGATGCGCGACCTGGGATATGGTGCAGGATATATTTACGAACCAGACACCGCATCCGGATTTTCTGGTCAAAATTGTTTTCCAGAAAGCATGTCCAGACAACGGTTATATACACCAGTTGAACGTGGTTTTGAACGTGAAATAAAAAAACGAATTGATTATTGGGATGGATTACGTGAAAAAATAAACAACAAAAAATAAAGTGCTTTTTTATAAAGCACTTTATTTTTTAAAACAATATCTTTACCTGTGCACCAACAGTTGATTCTTCTTCTTCATATTCATAAGAATAAGTCCCAATATATTGCGTCCGACCAAATTGACGCAATAATTTGAAATTCAACCACTCTTTATCAAAATCAGGATTCGTTGACAAACGTGCGGTTACCCCCATACCAAATCGCCAGCCTTCAACCATACGAAAATACACTTCGGGTGTAAAATCTAACAAAGCCATACCTTTGGTATTATCAAATATCCACGTTGATTTCACCGTTCCAGACAAAGAAACCCCAGCCCATTGGCGACCAATACGCACACCTGCATAATACTTGGTTTTATCAGTAATAGATTTTTTTGTCAGATGGTTTTTCCGCAAACCCAAATCAGAAACGCGACGATTTCCACCAAAATTAATACCAACCAAAACATCTGTAGAAATTCCGGCAGAATTATCTTCGGCCAAACCAGAACGATAAATACCGCCTAATTCAATACTTGAAAAACCACGTTCTTTTCGCTTGCTGATAAAATCAAATTGGTATCCTGAACTTACATGCATTCCCAATCTATCATTCAGTCCATATGCAAATTCCTGGCTCAATTTTAATATATCATCACCATATTGAATACCCGATGTTGATAATATATGATTATCTGCGACCATATACAATGGATCCGAAGTGTCCACAGACAAAAATTCAGAATCCATTGCATAACCAGAATTACATACCAGCATTGTTCCAACAAAAAAACCAAACAACTTTTTCATTTTACAACACTACCCCGTCTTAGAATTGGAACATCACCTGTAAACCAACAGACCATTCACGGAATTTAGATAATTCAACCTGTGACACAGTTGCTGCATCCCAATTTGCCTGATTCAAAGGCAAATTACCTGCACAAACCATTTTCTTTTTGCCATCTGCTGTATCATACAAAGATGTCTTGGCATACAAATTCAAAGCGAACCAATCATTTGGTTGCCAACCGAATGCACCCTTGATTGATAATTGGTTATGCCAATCATATGCACCGAATAAACCTTCGACATTTAATGTCCAATCTTCGGCCAACACCGTCCAAACACCGGCACCTAACTCAGCCATAAATTTTGTATCTTCGGCATCATCATAAATCAGCATTCCCCATTCGTTCAAATCTTTATTTATCATATAATCGCCATAAACATCACCATCCATATTTACGACCCAACCACGCAATAAACCATAGATAGTAGATGTGGCAACTTTATATCCAGCCTTTAAATCAGCGATAAAGTAATCAACACCATGTTTTTGATGTTCATAATATCCAGACAATGTTGCAATCCATTCGTTTGTATCAACAATACGTCCCTGGATTCCTAAACCATACAAATTCAAATCATCGTTTTTATATGTATCTTTATCATCAGTAGAATTTTTCCATGTCAATTTATCCCAGTTATATTTTGCCATTGCCTGTAATGCAATTCTATCTGTCAAACCATAACTGAAATCTTCTTTTAATGACCATTCTGATAATTTTCTATCAACATCAGCAAATTTATATTTACCCTGCAAATATTCACCTGTTGTCACAGAACCAAATTGCCCTTGCAAAGGTTGATAAAATGGATTTGCAATAAAATATTTTCTGGTTGCTGTTTTTTTATACGTCTTACCCGCGGTATATGTTTGTCTAGCAGCATATTCTTGCTGTGGTTCCGCACGTTGATAACGACGTGATGTATCGATATTATCATACATTCCAGAACGATTTTGACGATATGCATAACCATCATATCCATTCACACTACGTTGAATTCTAATAGTGTTTCCACCAGAATTACGCATATCTATACTGGAATACATACTGCTACGATTGGCCATACCATCACCAATCATTGCAAAACATCCCAATGTTGCAATTACACCTAAATATTTAATATTCATTATATTTCTCCTTAATTCCTAAGACTGATTATATCATATTTTCAGCCTATAAAAAAGTCATAAATTTACAATATATGTCGTTTATTATTAGCATCAGGCGCACTAACAATTCCTTCTTGCTCCATACGTTCCATAAATCCTGCTGCCTTGTTATAACCGACACCCAACCTACGTTGGATATACGAAATCGTAGGTTTTTTATCCCTGATAACAATCTCTTTGGCCTGGGCATACAAATCACCATTTTTTGCATCCTTGGCATCAGCAACACTCGACCCACCTGACGCGCCACCCGCATCATCTTCTTCACCGGACGTCACACCCGCCGCATATTCTGGTTCACCTTGTGCGCGCAAGAAATCACCTATACGTGTTAATTCCTCATCAGAAATAAATGCCGCATGAATACGCACAGGAACTCTGCCAGCCTCACTAAACAACATATCACCCATTGCCAGTAATTGTTCGGCACCTTTTTCACCTAATGTTGTCATAGAATCAATCACACTACGTGCCTGGAACGAAACACGTGTTGGGAAATTAGCCTTGATGACACCTGTAATAGTTGTTGCATCTGGTCGCTGTGTTGCCATAACCAAATGAATACCCGCTGCACGTGCCTTTTGTGCAATACGTTGAACGCATGCCTCGACTTCTTTACGTGCCAACGACATCAGGTCTGCAACCTCGTCAATAATTATCACAATATATGGCATATCAGACAAATCAACTTCTTGGGTTTCAAATAATAATTCACCCGTTTCCTCATCGGTTCCAACTGCAACCTGTTGGGTAATCTTTTCCCCGGCCTCACGTTTGGCTGCAACAATTTCATTATAACTTTCAATATTACGGGCATTAACAATCTGCAACTGTTTATATCTTTCTTCCATTTCACGCACAGCCCATTTCAATGCGTTTACAGCTGCTGCCGCATCCAATTTAACAATCGGTGTTATCAAATGTGGAATATCATCCCAGAATCCAAAATCAACACCCTTTGGGTCAATAATAATCAATTTACATTTATCTGGTGTAAAGTGATATACAATCGATGTTATAATTGTTTGAACAAATACAGATTTACCAGAACCAGTTCGACCAGCAATCAACATATGTGGCATTTTTGCTAAATCGAAATACATTGGATTACCACCAATATCCACACCTAATGCCAATGGTATTTTATATTTAGAATTAACAAACATTTCATTTTCAATCAACCCACGAAAACGCACCATCTGACGTTTCAAATTAACCATTTCAACACCAATCAATTGTGTTGATGGAATATGCGCAATACGAATATTTTCTGTTGCCATCGCACGCGTCATATCTTTTACCGTCTTGGTCACATCCGCAATTTTTGTTCCATCATCTGGCATAAATTCATACAACGTGACAATTGGCCCCGGACGAATTCCAGTAACTGTTCCATGCACATTATATTGTGCAAAATGCGTTTCCATTGCATCCGCATTTCTTTTCAATTCCGGTGTCACTATATTTTTTCCAAATACAGATTTTTCCAAAAACGCAGGATCAGGCAATTCATACTCGTCCGGTGACAACACCGCCCTAGCCGACTTTTTGGTTGCACGTTTTCTTTTTGGTTTTTCTTCTTCCTCTTCTTCTTCCTCTTCTTCCTCGCCCTCTTCTTCTACTTCTTCCTCTTCGTCTTCTACATCACGCATTGGCAAAATATGGAAAGCCGACAAAACCCAACGCACAGACCCCCAAACCATATGTGCAACATATACAACATACGACCATTTTATATTCAATAAAATACCTGCCATCCAAAAGAAACCACCCAAACACAACAAACCCAAAATTATTTGCCAATTACCAATTAATGCCGCCATATCAGATGATGCTATTGCACCAAACATTCCACCAAAAGAATTTCCTGGAATCAACATACCAAAACCAATACTGCCCAAACACAATGCAATAAAACCACGTAACACATTATATTCCGGTGCAGTTTCTTCCTGGGTACCACCACCAATAAAAAATACACCAGAACGCATCAAGCATAAAAATAAAAACATCATCGGAATAAAACCAACAGCATAACGAATAAAACTAATCAAATTTCCAAATATGCCGTGATTTCCAAACGTACTGGACACAGCCCAACCATCTAAATAAGAATTATGAAATATTGCCGCCAGAATTAAAATTCCACCGAATAAAAACATCAACATGCCCAGCACACGCCATGCCAGACTCTTTAAAGCACCAGAAAGTTTTTCTGGTAAAAATCTCGATTTTCCTTCCATACCCGGCATTATATCATAAAAAAGGAAAAAATTAAAGACTCTTGATAAAAAAACTGGGAAAAATCCCAGTTTCAAAATTATTTTATTTTTCGCACAATAGCCAAAACAAAATCAGCCGATACCATACCTATAAACGCGCCTAACAATACATCGGTCGGCCAATGTGCCCCAATTGCAATACGGGATACAGCAATAATAATTGCCAAGGTCCAAGTTAACCACTTAAACCGAGGCATCAACATACCCAACATAACCAAACCTGCAAACGATAATGCTGTATGCCCCGACGGCATAGAATTAAATGCCCATTCTGGTGTAAATGGGAAAAAACCAACAATTCTAAATTCATCAAAAAATATAGGACGTGCACGACCAATAACAAACTTTAAAATTTCAACAATCACACCAGTCAAAGCCAAAGAACACAATACTAAAAACGCATTGCTATTCTTTAATTTAGCGTACGCATCCTTAAACAAGAAATGCACATTAAACCAATGCATCTGGGTCGTCGGGTCATTTCTTAAATCATAGGTTTTTTTTAAATATATAAATATTGTTGCCAAACTGAATACAATAATCCAAACTTTGCCATCAAATATATTTGCGAACCAGCGCCATGCCACCATATTATATTGTTGGAACCATACATATAATGGTATGTCATATTTTTCAATTCCTGCAACCACAGCTGCAACAACAATCAACGTTGCCAAAACCAGCCAACCCCATCTTATGTTATTCTGTTTTGATATAAACATATTAAAATCCTTATTCTGCAATCAATCTGTGATAAACCGTTTTATCTGTCAAAATCTTGGTTGCAACCGCAGCAGACATCATATCTTCATCGTCGCCACTGGCTATAACCGGACAACCACGACGCACAGCATCAACATTTACTTTATCTGATTTATTAAAATCCTGGATTTTAAAATCATTATTTATCACATTAACAAAGAAAGCATTTTGTTGCTTATTAGAACGAATATTAGACAAACATACAATTGGGAATATACCACGACCATCCAAAACCTGACCACTGCCTGATTTAATTGATTTATTTAATAATTCCAACGCAGCACCATTTGATAAATCAATGTGTGTCGCAATACGTGCATTTCCCGCAGTTGGCGTTCCAACCAACACACCGCGTCCATTTTCATAAAAAGCCGATGCAACTGCTTCGGGTGTTCCACTTGTTGTATTTGACACCAATACAACAACATTGGCATTTGTTACAGCAGTACCACCTGGGACAAATTCCATATCTTCACCCGCAGTTTGTGTCACACGCATCACAGGTTTTGCTCCCATAAACAATCCCGCCATTTTAGTGGCCGCACGTGCGTCTGTTCCCTTGGCCGAACGCAAATCTAAAATAACACCATCAACATCATTATATTTTGATAAAGCCTCGTTAACAATATTCGCAGCATTATCTGTCATTTCATGAACAACAATTTCCAACAATCCAGATTTATCTATTGGACGATATATAATATCAGCATCAGCCAAAACAATAGTTGCACGACGCAAAACAACATTACGATTTCCTGTTGGGGTTAATAAATGCAATTTTGCAGTACCACTATTCAATCCTTGGAATACTGCATCCAATTCGGCATCCGACATTTCAGACACATCACGACCATTGACCTTATCAATCAAATCGTGCACAGAAACCCCCACCATATCCGCAGGCGACCCCTTGACAACGGCACCAACACGAAATTCACCACCTGTATCACGCCAACCAGAAATACCCGTACTGGTCAAAATACGATTACCAGAACTATTTAATAAAGTTTGTTTAGAAATATATTTACCACTTTCATCAATTCCCTGCATCAATGCAGCAAACGCCCGTTCGTATATTTCTTCATCCGATAAAGAAGCCAAATAATCATCTCTTTCGCGCATTTTTTCAATCAACGCAGTTGTGATTTTTCCATAAGTAGCCCAATCCCCAACAACTGGTTTCTGGAAATTACCCACAATAGAATCTTTCCATACCAAAATAATTCTTTCATCAGTGGCCGCCAAATGCGCATTTGGGCTCAAATTTTCAAGACTTTCTATTACAACACCGATATTTTTTCCGCCCCACTGGACAGAATTCAATTTTTCATAAACCTCGGCAAAGGTACCTGCTGTATTTTCAATACTATTACCTGCCCACGCATAATTTACGGTCAATGCAAAAAGCACAGAACAAATTATATTTAATATTCTCATCCTTTACCTCTCCTTCCTCTTTTTACATTGACCTTATATCATTAATATTTTGTTTCACGCAAATTAAAGTGATACAAAATAACATTAGAAATATAAATAGATGTCGCAGTTCCCATAACAATAGAGAATGTCATAGCAACAGCAAAATCACGCAACATCAATCCACCAAACATATACAATCCAACCATGGCCAAGATTGTAGAAATACTGGTCATCAATGTTCTGCGCAACATTTCATTCACAGATAAATCAATCAAATCATCCATTGGCATTTTATGGTATTTGTTAATATTTTCATCAATTCGGTCATAGTTCACAACCTTATCATTAATAGAATAACCAATACCCATCAAAATAACAGCAATAGCCGTCTGGTTAAATTCTAATCCTGCAACAGAAAAGAATCCGAACATTAAAATAAAGTCCAATACCAATGACACAAATGAACCAACCGCATAACCCCCACGATAACGAATCCAGATATACACAGACATCAAAACAAACGATACCAATACGGCCAAAATACCACCACGGATTAATTCACCGCCAATCTTTGGTCCAACAATTTGTACCTGTGAATAAGTAACATTTTCACCAAGGATATTTTTGATTTCACTAACGCGTGCATTTTGTTGTGCATCTGTGGAACCCTTTGGCAAACCAACACGCACCAAAACCGCACCACCATCAACAGCTTGTAATTCTGGTTTAAATTCCGCCAAAGCCGTTCTCATTTTATCAACAGTATATTCTGCATTTACAGGCACCACCTCCATAGAAATACCACCTGAAAAGTCTATTCCGTAATTTAATCCCTTGAAAAGCAAGGAAATAATTGATAACACGACCAAAGCACCTGAAATCCAATAGGATAATTTGCGATACTTCATAAAATGTAGATTCATCAAAAAACCTCTTACTTACTTCTAATATAACCAATCTTTTTATTTTTACCGTTCATATACCAATCAATCATAACACGTGATAATACCAAACATGTAAACAACGTGGTAATCACACCAATTGATAAAGTCACAGCAAACCCACGAATCGGACCTGCACCAAATTCAAACAAAATAAGTGAACAAATCAAATTAGTAAGGTTTCCATCCATAACCGTTTTTACAGAACGCGTAAATCCCATATCAACGGCACGCAATGTCGGAACACCTGCACGCACTTCATCACGTATACGTTCATACGGCAATATATTTGCGTCCACAGCCATACCCAACGTCAACACGATACCAGCAATACCAGGCAAAGTAAGTGTTGCACCCAATGCCGCAGACACACCAACAATCATCGCCAAATTGACCAATAAAACGATATCAGCAAACAGACCAAATAATCCGTAAACCAATATCATAAATACGATAATGAACAACACACCAACCGCAGAGCCAATTTTACCTGACGCAATTGTATCCGCACCCAAACCTGCTCCAACGGTACGTTCTTCAATAACTGTCAACGGGGCCGGCAACGCACCACTACGCAATAACACAGCTAAATCTTTGGCACCCTGCAATGTAAAGCCCCCAGAAATTTGACCACGTCCACCAGGAATTGGTTCACGAATATTTGGTGCAGACAAAACCTTACCATCCAAAACAATCGCGAATCTTTCATTTACGTGTTCTGTTGTTAATTTTGCAAACCGACGCGCCCCCGATGCATCAAACACAGTTGTCACAACAGGCATATTATTTTGATCAAAATCAGCCTGTGAATCTTTCAACGACTCACCAGAAACCTCGACTCTGGAATACACCGGAACCATTTGATCTGGACTTTCCATATAAGGCAAGAACATTGTTCCATTTGGTGCATGCCCAGATGCCAACTGTTCAGGCGACACATTTTCATTAACCAAATGGAATGTCATCTTTGCAGTTTGACCAATCAATTCTTTGATACGTTCTGGGTTATCAACACCAGGCAATTGAATCAATATATATTTACCACCTTGACTCTGGATAGATGGTTCTTTGGTTCCTAACGCATCAATACGACGACGCACAATTTCAATACTACGACTCAGTGCATCCTGAACCATTTCTTGTTTTTGTTTTTCTGTATATTCTACGCGCACAACATTTCCAGACGAAGAGACATCAACACCTGTTCCCAACACACTCTTCAAACGTCCTTTTGCCTTGGACACTTCTGAATCATCACGAACAGTCAGAGATATCACCCCATCATTATTACGCAGATTAGAAAAACGAATAATACCACGATTTCTATCAACCAACGCACTACGTGTTTCATCATACAGTTGCACCGATTTATCATGAAACATCGTATCTGTATTTACTTCCAATAATAATTGTGCACCACCCTTTAAATCCAAACCCAAATTAATCGGTTGAATCCAAGAAGGAAAATAAGGTGCCAAACGTGGCATCATAGTTGGCACCGCCAACAACACACCAAACACTGCAACAAAAACAATTGCCAGTTTTTTAAACATCAGTCTACCCTTTAATTACTTTGATTCCACATCCGCAATCGCATTCTTGTTTACTTCAACAACAACACCTTTTGCGATTTCCAATTCAATAGTTTTTTCATTTATCGTCTTGACAGTTCCATAAATTCCACCAGCCAAAACACGCGCACCAACCTTCAAAGAATCAAGCATCTTTTGATATTCAGCCATGCGTTTTTTTGTGGGGCGAACCATAAAGAAATAAATAATACCAAACACAACTGCACAATAAACCAACATACCAAACCAACTGCCTTGTTCAGCAGCAGCAGCAGTATTATTTGCAACCATGTTTGCTGTTTCAACTGTATTTTCCATAATTTCTCCTTTTGATTATGTTCACACAATAGACAAAAAACCGCCAAAAGTAAAGAAAAAAACAATAAAAACCAAAATGTAAAAATAAAAAAAATTCAGCATGAAATATGCTGAATTTAAATAACCAAAAAACAACTAATTATTGGATTTGCATCCAAACCTTATCCGTTGATGTTCCCTGGGGTGCATTCTCGTCATGTCCCAATGTCACATAACCACAAGGAGTGTCATCTTCACAATTACCTGCCCCTGGGGTAACTAATTTATCGCGATCCAATACCGCGACATTTGCAGTATTTGCCCTAACCGTTGGTGTTGGCAAATTACTATCTGTCATAGCAGCAGATGCTGCATTGGTACCTGTTGCAGCCAAATTACCCACAGCCACGCTATCCAAACCTGTACTTGGTGTTGTACCAACAGCCGCAGTCAATTTACGCCCCTGTGGTTCATAGCCCGCCTTGTACTGACGTGTTCCAGTATCCTCGTCGTTATTAGTGCTATATTTTAAATCATACACACTTTGTCTAACAACATTCGTGGATGCAGCAACTATTTGTTCCGCAGCATAAGCACCAGCAGACAACATAATCCCCATCATTCCAGCAAACAACATTACCTTTTTCATATCTCTTTCCTTTTTTTTGTGTGCACAAAAACACACTAACTACCTCTTACGGATAATTATATCATAAAAAAACGCTATTCCAAAATAAAAAACTAACTTCTTTCAAAAATAATATCTAAATCAGAAATTGGTATAATTTTATATACAGGTCTACCATGATTACATTGACCCGCCCTGGTTGTATTTTCAATATCACGCAACAAAGCATTCATCTGATTTAAATCTAATTTTTGGCCTGCCCTGACAGAGTGATGGCATGCCCAATTAGCCAATTTTAAATGTAATTTTTCTTTTAATTGCACCGAATGACCGTTTTCACGAACCTCATCTGCGATACTGTGCAACAAATCAGCCCAATTCAAATCCCAATCAGCCGGCTTTTCAAATATAGCCACAGCCGAATCACCAAAAGCATCAATCACCAACCCAGATGCCTTTAATTCATCTGAAATAGATGTAACAGCCATCACATCTTCGACACGCATATTGACAACAATCGGTGTTAACAATGGTTGAACTTTTATCGAGTGTGTCCGTACTTTTTCATACGTAATACGCTCATGCGCCGCATGTTGATCTATAATAATTAAATTATCACCTGATGTTGATAATATATATTTATCACCTATTTGCCCAATAGCACGTCCCAACGGCATATCATTAAATGCATCTTGAACCGTTGCCACATTTTCAATAATACCAGATGCAATTTTGTTTACAGGAATTCCACCAGACAACCTTGGTTCTGTTTTGAAAAACATACGACCATCCTGTTTTGGTGCAGCAACAGACATCACCCCAGATTGAAATTTATCCTTTTCAAATCCAACAGAACTGGCAGGTATATTCATTTGATACGATACATCATTATGAACATTTTCTATTCTAACAGAATCAACCATAGTTTCGGCCAAACGATTTCGCAAATGCTTAATAATAAAAGCACGAACATGTGATGGTTCTAAAAAATGAACCTCGGTCTTGGCTGGCGACACATTTACATCAACATTACGTGGATTTAATTGCAAAAACAATGCACATAGCGGAAATTCACGTGCATGCATAACATCCATATACGCAGCCCGCAAAGCCCCCACAACAACTTTATCCTTCACAGGCCTGGAATTTACAAACAAAAATTGATCAACAGACGATGCACGACGCAAGGTCGGCTCTGATATAAAACCAGTCAAAGTCATATCACCTGATTCAGACTTTGCATTTACTTCCAGCATACGCCCCTGAATATCATCGCCCATCACCGCGGCCATACGTTCCAATAAATCTTGTCCTTTTGGAAAACGCCACTTATTATTCAACACAAAACCAACATCGCGTCGTCCCATTGCCAAACGTTTTACAATCTCCAAAACAGACATCATCTCTGCCCTGTCACCACGCAAAAATTTTAATCGTGCCGGTGTTCTAGAAAATAAATTTTCAACACGTATACGCGTTCCAGAATCCCAATCCGATGGTTTTATTTCACCAGTATTTGCATCTAACCGCCAACCGTTTCCATCCAACGAATTATATGTATCAATCGTCATATCTGCAACCGATGCAATCGAAGGCAATGCTTCGCCACGAAAACCCATATACGTAATATTTGTTAAATCATCATCTGGTAATTTAGAAGTCGCATGACGCAATATAGATTTAGCCAAATCATCACGCCCCATACCTTTACCATTATCAATCACACTTATCAATGTGCGACCACCATCGACAACATCAATAACGATTTGATCAGCCCCCGCATCCAGCGCATTTTCGACCAATTCTTTAACCACACTCGCAGCATTTTCAACAACCTCGCCGGCGGCAATTTGATTTACCAAAAAATCAGGTAAAACGCGAACTGGCATACTGGGAACTACTCCTTGAATTTTACTTCTATAATTTCAAATTCTTTTTCGCCACTTGGCAATTTAACCGTACAACAATCACCGACACAACGTCCAATCAATGCACGTCCCACAGGTGATGTACAAGAAATAATTTGACGTCCATCCGATTCTACATCTGACAAAATACGGCATTGCATCCTATTACCATCTTCATCTTCGGCAACAACACGCGCACCAAAAACAACCTTGGTTCCAGACAAACTGTCCACATCTATAACATTAGCATTTGCAATAATATCTTCTATATATTGTATACGCTTATCAATTTGTCTTTGTTTTTCTTTTGCCGCACTGTAATCAGCGTTTTCAGACAAATCACCCAAAGACCGCGCCCACTGAACAACGCGCAGAATTTCAGGTCTTTGGTTTTCTTTCAAATCTTTCAATTCTTTTAACAACGCATCAAAACCCTGACGCGAAATTGGTTTCTTTTCCATATCTTTCACCTATATCTCGATACCAGCCCAAATTATACACTTTCATTTTAATTTTGCAATTATCAAATGAACAAGTTATAATTCCTTGTAATACCCAAGGATAAATATGTTTAAAACAACTATTTTATTTAGATTTTTGCTACACCGATTCTTTAGCGGGGTCGGTATAATACTTCTTATAATATGTGGTATCATATATGCCGTCACTTTTGTAGAACGTCTGCCATCAAACCCTGATGCATTATCCACCATCACAGATGCCTGGATACGCTTACTGGAATACATTCCAATGTTTTTGCCACTGGCCGTATTTATGGGAACTTTATTGGCGATGTATAATTTAACCAAATCTTCCGAAGGCATTATCATTTCCAGTGCAGGCAGATCACCCTATCAAATTGCACGTCCATTTCTTGTTGGTGCCACACTTATTGGTATATTTGCAACAACTGTAATCAACCCATATTTTGTAAACATCAGTGCAAAAAATTTAACAACACATGAATTACAACTTGTTGACAATACAATATGGATTCGCGAAGATGCAGATTCTCATTTTCTCACAATGGCTGCAAAAAACATGCATAAACAAAAATCAGATTTGATTTTTACCGATGCAAAAATATTTGTTCAAAATAAAGATTTTAAATTATTAAACCGTATTGAAACAGACAATATAACTTTATCGCAAAAAGGTCTGCACACCAACAAGGCAACCATATGGGACACCCAAGGCAACAGTTCCACAAAAAATTGGGAAATAAAAACAAAAATAACACCACAAACAGTTTTGGATCGATATTTACAACCAAATCAAATTTCGTTTTGGCAATTACCAAAATTTATAAAAAAAATGCGTTCAATTGGTGTTCCTGTTCGCGGTCATGCTGTACAATTTTGGACCCTTTTATTCTTGCCTTTAACAATGATTGCGATGACAACATTGGGCATTGCATTTTCACAAACACGTCAACGCAGAAACTTTAATTTTGGATTAAAATTCAGTCTGGGAATTATAACATGCTTTTTAATGTATTTTCTTATTAACACATTTAATGCCTTGGGCGCAACAGGTGCTTTATCGCCCTTATTGGCTATCATTGCCCCACCAATTATAATCATTGCTGCGGCTGGAACATTCATAGAATATTTTGACACAATATAATTAAAAAGGATTATCAATATGCCATTAAAGAAAAAGACAAATACAAAAAAAATACTTATATGGTTAGGGATTATAATATTAATTATATTGATGATAATGTATTTTTCACCCACCCAAACAACCATTGAATTGGAATTATACCCATGAACTATATAGATGTTTTTCTTGAAGCATTAGTTGCCGAAAAGGGTCGCAGCGAAAAAACCCTCACCAGTTATGCATCTGACCTGACCCAGGCCGATGCAGCCCTGCCCAACGGGTTAATGAATGCAACAGAATCTGAAATACAAAATTATTTATCAAACTTACCAGACAAGGCATCCAGTATTGCCCGCAAAGCAAGCAGCCTGCGTGGTTTTTACAAATTTTTAATGCTAGAAAAAATAATAAAAACAAACCCTACAAAAAATATAGAATTACCCAAACGTACACGTGCACTGCCAAAATTATTATCAACATCAGAAATTGATTTATTAATATCATCTGCTGGCGACATCAAAAATTCCGTACGCTTGCGTGCAATGATTGAGTTATTATATGCATCTGGTTTACGTGTTTCTGAATTATGCGAAATGCCACTTACTGCAATTTTGGGCGACCATTTATTAATACATGGCAAAGGTGCCAAAGAACGTATGGTCCCTATGCACCAAGGTGCACAACACGCACTGGAAAAATGGTTAACTATACGTGGTGATATTGATTCTAAATATGTATTTCCCAGCAATAGTGCATCTGGCCATATAACACGCGACGGATTTTTCAAACTTCTTAAAAAATGTTCTGTATTAGCCGGTATCGACCCTGCACGTGTATCACCACACGTTTTAAGACATTCTTTTGCTTCACACCTTTTATCACATGGTGCTAATTTGCGTGCAATACAAACAATGTTGGGCCACGAAGATATATCAACAACACAAATTTATACACATGTCTTACCCGAACAATTACGCGAAACCATAGAACAATATCACCCACTATCCAATAAATCAAAGGTAATAGAAAAATGATAACAAAATGTGATCATCCGGGTTGTACCAAGGCCGGCACATGCCGTGCACCAAAAAATCGCGACTTGCGTGAATACTGGCATTTTTGCCAAGAACACGCTGCAGAATACAATAAAAATTGGAATTATTATGCAGATATGACCCCCGAAGAAATCGAGGCCGACTGGGAACGTCAAACATTTGGTGCACCATTAAAAGATAAAGATACCGCTAATGCCGACCAGGCAGATTATATCAAATTCTTAAATGACTTTTTAACTGGACGCAGCCAATTTGATAAACAACCAGCCCCCAGCAAACTACCTACAAATGTAAATGGGGCTTTCAAAATATTTGGACTACCAATAACTGCCACCTGGCGCGAAGTTGGTGCAAAATACCGCAGTCTTGCTAAAAAATACCATCCTGATACAGCAACAGACAAATCGTCTGCAACATCAGAATTTACAAAAATAACAACTGCATACAACACGTTAAAAAAGTATTTTAACAAATAACTTATTCGGTTGCACTATATTCGCCTCTGTGCTATGCTTGGCTGGATAAAAAAAGGAAAAATAGGAATAAAAAATGTATGACATCATAATTTTGGGTTCTGGACCCGCAGGTTTAACTGCTGCAATATATTGTGCCCGCGCAAACAAAAAAACATTAATAATTGCTGGTGACACACTGGGTGGTCAAACTGCCGAAATCGCAAATTTAGAAAACTTTCCTGGATATATGGGTTCCGGTATGGACTGGATTCAATCGACATTAAAACAAGCAACCGGTTTTGGTGCAGAAATCGTCTATGCATCTGCAACAGATATAAAATGGGATAATGATTTTAATTACACCATAATTTGTGATAATGGTAAAACATATAATGCATCTGCTGTGATAATGGGCACTGGTGCACGCGCCAGACGTCTTGAAATCCAGGGTGCCAAAGAATTACTCGGCCAAGGTGTATCTTATTGTGCAACATGCGACGGATTTTTCTATTCAGGTAAAAAAGTATTGGTTATAGGTGGCGGAAACAGTGCATTAAACGATGCATTATATCTGGCTGACCTGGCAAAAGAAGTTCAAATCATATATCGTAAATCATCATTTACCCGTGCCGAGGCTATAATACGTGACAGGGTTGCCGCCCGCAAAAACATCACCCCTGTATTCAATACAGAATTAACAGCAATCCGCAAAAAAGAAGATTCAGAAACAGGCGAATTGGTTGCCGTTACCACAACCGGCGATGAAATTGTATGTGATGGCATTTTTGTTGCTATCGGACACGAGGCAAACACTGATTATTTAGATGAATCTATTAAACGTGATGACGTTGGTCGAATTGAATCATCCAGTCTACCCAACGGATTATTTGTTGCAGGCGATGAAAAAAGTGGTATAAAGATGCAGGTGGCAACTGCTGTGGGTTCAGGATGCAGTGCCGCAATGGATGCTATCAGTTATGTAAATACAAAGGGTAATTAAAATGTTGGATATTAAATTTATTCGTGAAAATCCAGACATCGTAAAAAACGCATGTCATGTAAAAAATTTTCCTGATGTTGTGGACGATTTATTGTCTTTGGATATACGTGTTCGCGAATTAAAAACAATTACACAAACAAAAACTGCTGAAAAAAATAAAATTTCAAAAGAAATTCCAACAGCATCTGACAAGGCACCTTTAATCAAACGCAGTAAAGAAATATCTGACGAAATCGCCGCCGACATGAATGAACTGGCAGAAAAAGAGGTTGAATTAAACGATTTAATGCATCGCATTCCTCAAATTCCAGATGCATCTGCACCTATTGGTCCTGATGACACAGCAAACATCGAAGTTCGTCGTGTTGGTACACCACGCAATTTTGATTTTACTCCACGTGCACAATGGGATTTATTGGATATGAATAATTGGTGGGCACCTGAAAAAATCGCTGGTATTTGTGGCACCCGCACATACTGCTTAAAAGGCGAAGCCGCTGAATTAGAATTGGCTATTCAAACATATGTTATTCAAAAATTAATATCCAAAGGATTTACATACATTGAATGTCCATCTGTCACAAAACCACAAACAATATTTAATGCCGGACATTTTATGGGTTCTGACCTATCCGTTATGAATGATGATGTATTTATGTTAACCGGCACCGACAGATGTTTGGCCGGAACTGCTGAAATAATATTAAATTCTTTACACAGCGACGAAATATTATCGGAAAATGATTTACCAATAAAATACGCTGGGTTTTCACCATGCTTTCGTAAAGAAGCCGGTGCAGCTGGTCGTGACACCCGCGGACTTGTGCGTTTTCATCAATTTAACAAGGTTGAACAATATATATTCTGCAAACCAGAACAATCTGATGAAATGCACGAATTATTGTTAAACAACCTGTGTGAAATTATGGAAGATTTGGAATTACCATATCGCGTTATCGCAAATTCAACTGGCGACATGGGCTTCAACAAGGTAAAAATGAACGATGTCGAGGCCTGGTTCCCATCAGAGGCCACATATCGTGAATTAGGATCATGCTCTTCCATTGGAACATTCCAGGCACGCAGAACAAACACGCGTTTCCGTGAAAATGGAACAAACGAAGTTAAATTTGTCGCAACATTAAATAATACTGGAATCGCCCTGCCACGTGCATTGGTGCCAGTTATTGAAAATCACCAAAATGCAGATGGTTCAGTAAACATTCCAAAAAAACTGCAACCACTAATGGGTGGCAGAACAAAAATTGGTGGAAAACACTAAACCAAAAAAACTCCCAAATGGGAGTTTTTTTAATACCTGCAATACGGTTCTAACAAAATATTTATTGTTATTAGATGCATTCTCCACGCATCAATATCTACTTCAATATTAGGATATTTATGTGGATTTTTAATATATTCTGCAACTGCTGCATCATACATTTTACCAACATCTTGTTTTTCTAAAAAACGTAGCCCTGTCGCACAACATTGATATAAACCATCACCATCGTGACATCTTTCTTTTTTAACATCACCAATTGGTTTTACCTTGTAAATTGAAAACGGTACTTGCCAGCACAAAGTATTATGCCATAACATCGTATCAAACGCACCTTGGGCAAAATGGAACCCATATTCACTTACTAAACCTTCGGGATAAAACACATAATTTTTTGGTGTTTCTGGTGCTGTAAATATAGTCCCATTTGGTATATTTAATATATCCATATTACAATTAACACAATCAGCAAACCAAGAACTGGGTGTAACTATTTTATAATAATAGCCATCTGTTTTTTGAAAAAACTTAGTGATATTCATTTTTATTTTTGTAAATTTTTCCTAAACAAACCTAAAACAAAATCTTTTAATGTCGGTTTTGGATATACCGCAGCTTTCCAATCTTTTATAGCCTTTTCTAATTGTTCATCTTTCAAATTATATCTTGCACTATATCTGTAATAACGAATGATAGAATGGTATAACTCTTGTGCAATAAACAACCCGTGAAGATCACCACTACGGGGTGAAAACCATGTTATTTCTTTTAAAATCATAGTTTCTGGATTTTTTTGCACAGCATTTATATTCTCGTATACTGATAAATGATACTCATTAACATATCTTGCAACCCTAGCCTCTTCGTAATTTCTTATTTTCTTCAAATCCACGTACAATTGTTCCAAACCCTCTTCACTGTTTAAATCATATGCATTTACATCAGCTAATGTATTTTTATAATTTTTATACCTTGCAGCACTTGAAAGAATACGTCTTTTAAACTTAAACACTGCATCATCATATCTTGTTTTCATATTCATACCCTTTACTAACCTTATTTATATTGACGTTTATATTTACCAACAAACATTTTCATAACACTCTGTTTTAATATATTGGATTCATTTGCAACACGTGCCCAACCAGAAATTTTTTGTGCATATGATTTAATAAAATCTTTATCAACAACAGTTCTATACATATCCGCATAATAAAAATCTTGCACACTATTACAGAACTTCCAAAAA
This sequence comes from uncultured Alphaproteobacteria bacterium, assembly GCA_946625925.1. Lineage (GTDB taxonomy): Bacteria > Pseudomonadota > Alphaproteobacteria > Rs-D84 > Rs-D84 > Enterousia. The sequence continues at coordinate 27,361 of CAMOTP010000004.1, forward strand.
CAGCTATCTTGGAATAACAAATTTGTTTTATGATACACAATTGTATATGGCTGTTCTACCATACAACCCTTAACCACGCTTGCAACATAATCTAGTCCATATTCCGCAATATTGTTCCGCATTTTTTTATTATTTTCCATATATTCAAATGTGCGTTTATTCCATGCCGCATTTGTATATTTGGGATCAAAATATTTATCTGGATTTTTTGCAATATCACCCAAAACAACCAATGCACGTGCATATCTCCATGTTCTGCCACGTTCTGCATCCGTCTTGAAATTCTTTTTCATATCGGCACGCACAACAGTATATATATCGGCAAAACATTGTTTAATAATCGCCTTGATATCCTGATTTTCCAAATTATTCTGCATTTTAAACCCCCATTTCAAATATAACGGTGTTTATTATAGACAAAAATATTAAAATGTCAATATTTTTGTTGCAATTTATTATATTTTACATATAATTTGTTGAAAACACAAAAATATAGTATAATCTATACACTTATTACGAAAAAATGGGGATGAATATATGAAAATTCGCAACATTGCAATTATTGCACACGTGGACCATGGTAAAACAACCCTGGTTGACAACATGTTGAAACAGGCCGGAACTTTCCGTGCAAATGAAAAAGTCGAAGATCGTGTTATGGACAGTGGCGACATCGAGCGCGAACGTGGTATTACAATTTCTGCAAAACCAACATCTATCCAATGGGGCGAATATAAAATCAATATTGTGGACACACCAGGACACGCTGATTTCGGTGGCGAGGTTGAACGTATTTTATCTATGGTTGATGGGGTGGTGTTATTGGTTGACAGTGCCGAAGGCCCCCTGCCACAAACAAAATTCGTATTAAGTAAAGCATTAAAATTGGGTTTACGTCCTATCGTTTGTATCAACAAAATTGACCGTGCAGACGCCCGTCCCGAAGAAGTTTTAACAGAAACATTCGACCTATTTGATAAATTGGGTGCAACCGATGCGCAACTTGATTTTCCTTATCTTTACGCTGTTGGTCGTGATGGTTGGGCTGTTCGTGATTTAAAAGACATCGATAATCCAAACAAAGACTTAAAACCTTTGTTTCAATTAATTGTTGATCATGTACCTGCCCCAGATTGTAATGGCGACCGTTGTCAAATCAACGCACCATTTAAAATGTTGGCGACAACTTTGGAAGCCGACCCATATGTTGGTCGTATTTTAACCGGCAAAATTGAATCAGGAACAGTTCACGTTGGACAAAGTGTCAAGGCAATCAACATGGCCGGTGAATTTGTTGAAAACGCAAAAATCACAAAAATCATTGAACACCAAGGTGTAAACAAAGTATCCCGCGACAGCGCATCTGCTGGGGATATTGTGGTTGTTGCTGGTTTTTCCAAAGCAACTGTGGC
>CAMOTP010000005.1 GCA_946625925.1 uncultured Alphaproteobacteria bacterium
CGTAATTTTTCTGCACGTGGCGTAATTTTAGAAACTGATGTTTTTATTTGGTCTATATCACCAACTGTTTGTGCAAAATGTCGCGACAGGTTTTCACTGCGGTCGGCAAGCCGCGATAAGTCAGTTAACAACAAATCTAATTCGCGTTTAATTTGCGTTGCTACGCGTTTTATTTTGATGTCCGACAGAACGGCACGGATTGTGTTTAATGTCGCCCACAGGGTCGCTGGCGACACAATAAACACCTTTTTACGTGCTGCATAATCTATCGTGTTTGGAAATGATTTGTGCAATTCTTCAAATATAGATTCTGATGCAATAAACATCATTGCGCTTTCAGCAGTGGTGCCAGGAATAATATATTTTTCAGCAATCGCATCAATATGTTTACGTACATCCAATTCAAATTGTTTTTGTGCACCGATATCATTTCTGTCGTTTAAAATACGATTATAACTTTCCAAAGGAAATTTACTGTCGATAATCATGTCGCCCGGTGGATATGGCAGGCGGATTATACAGTCAGGTCGAACGCCTGTTGATAAAACACTTTGGAAGGCATATGTTTCCGGTGGCATAATGTCTGCAACCAAATCTTCCAGTTGTTTTTCGCCAAATGTTCCACGTGCCTGTTTGTTTCCCATTAAAATATCTTTGAAATTAGCAATATCAGAACTTATATTTTTTAATTCCATCGCGTTTTGCGATAACATGCCCAATCTTTCTGCCAATCTTTCACGCAGTCTTGCATTGTCTTCACGTAAAGAAGACAAATCAACAGTTGTTTTACGAAAAACCAACACCAATAACAAACATACAGTAATGACCAAAAGGGCAAAAATATAGGTTGTCATTTGAAAATCCTTTGCTAAAATCTATGATATAACAGATTATAAAGGATTTTATATATGTTGCAAATGAAACTTTGTGGTGACCCAATATTGCGCACTGAATGCACACCGGTTGAAAAAATCGATGCAGATTTATTGCAAACATTGGATACAATGGTTGATATGATGCGCGAACAGAGTGGGGTTGGGCTTGCCGCACCCCAGGTTGGCATTACCAAAAGATTTCTGGTCATGATGACACCCGATAATGAAAAAATTTTCAAAATGATAAATCCACAGATTACATCACACAGTGAAAAAACTTGTGTAATGGAAGAAGGGTGTTTGTCTGTGTTGGGGGGCGATAATTTGCCGGTTTACGCAAATGTTACGCGACCAGAGTCTGTGACGGTTGAATGGACCGATGAAAATGGCGAACATAAATCTGCTGCTATGTCTGGGGTACCGGCACGCATTGTGCAACATGAAACGGACCACTTAAACGGGGTTTTGTTTATTGATTATTTGTCTGGCGCGCGTCGTGAAATGGTTATGCGCAAAGTGCGGAGGCATAAAAAATGAGTAAACTAATTCTGATGGGAACCAGTAGTTTTGTTGTGCCTGTATTTGAATCTTTGGCAAAAAAACACGAAATATTATCTGTGTTTACTCGTGCACCGAAACCCGTTGGACGAAAACAGGTTATAACCCCATCACCTGTGCAAATATGGGCTGAAAATCGTGGGATTCCTGTGCACAATTCAATTCGTGAATTTGATAATTCTGGTGCAGATTTTGTATTGGTTATGTCTTATGGTGTGATTATCAAAGATGATGTTTTGACCCAGGGTAATTTTATAAATATTCACCCCAGTGATTTGCCGAAATATCGTGGCCCATCACCAATTCGCAGCGCATTAAAAAATGGTGATAAAACAAGTGCGGTCTGTTTAATGCAAATGGTGCATGAATTGGATGCCGGTGATGTTTATATGCGCGTTCCATTTGATATAGATATTAACGATACAAATGAATCAATTGAAAACAAGGTTGATGAAATTGCAATAAAAATGTTGGATGAATTTTTTGCAGCCCCAGAAAAATATAAACCAATTGCACAAAGTGGTACACCAATTATCAGCCATAAATTTACAGGTGCTGATGAAATAATTAATTGGAAAATGTCGCCAGTTGAAATTCATAATCAAATTCGCGCATTGGGCTGTGGCCGTACAAAAATAAATGGTGTGGATGTTAAAATATTAGAAACAAAAGTCGAAAACGGTTCGTTGCAAATTTTACAAATTCAACCGGCTGGTAAAAAACAAATGGATTGGAAAAGTTTTGTAAATGGCTTGCATGGTGCAGAAATAAAATTTGGGGAATAATAAATGCAAAATAAATGGAAAATTGTCAAACACGATAATCAGGCAATGGAAAAACAACAAATTTGTTTTTATTGCAAACACTTTTTCTGCACAAAATACCACTATCCAAGAACTCGAATGGTTTGTTCTGGTATTTTGCCCCAATGGGAATTGTTGTATTTTTTAATGCGTAATGTGTCAGCAACTGATACATGCAAGAAATTTACATTACATAAAATATACGACAAAGGACAAAGATAAGAAAATTATGCGGAGAGGGATAAAAGCATAAAAGGAAACGAAATGGATGCGAAAGATTATGGTAAAACGGCTGTCTGTGGTGTAAATGGGGATAGTGTTATTATCTCGTCTTATAACTGTAAATGTCCGTGCTTAAATTGTGTTGGATGCCAAAAACATGAAGAAAAGGCTGAATGTCAATGGCGACATGTATTGGAAATAAATCCATGCACAAACGAAGATATGCGCGAAATACTGTGCGTGAATTGTATTAAAAAAACACAAGAGAATAGTAAATAAAAATGACACGATACAAAGTTGAACTTGAATATAATGGAACAAATTTAATTGGTTGGCAGGAAAACCAGGATGGTCCATCTGTACAATCTTTGTTAATGGATGCAATTGAAAAATTTTGTGGTGTACGTCCAACTATATTTGGGGCAGGTCGCACCGATGCTGGTGTGCATGCTGTATCAATGACCGCACATTTTGATTTAGATAAAGATGATGATCCAGAAACAGTTAAACGTGCAATGAATTTTTATTTGATAAATGAACCTGTGTCTGTTTTATCTTGTGAAAAAGTAAGTGATGATTTTAATGCGCGTTTTTCATGTGTTGCGCGCCACTATAAATATGTTGTGTTAAATCGTGGTGCAAAACCTGTATTGGATAAAGACAGGGTTTGGTGGGTACCACAAAAATTAAATGTTGATGCGATGCGTGTGGCCGCAAAAAAATTACTGGGCAATCATGATTTTACATCTTTTCGTGCGTCCGAATGCCAGGCCAAAAGCCCAATAAAAACACTGGATAAAATTGAAATTACGGTTGATGGCGATAAAATTATTTTTGAATTGTCTGCGCGTTCATTTTTGCACCACATGGTGCGAAATATTGTCGGGACTTTGGTTGAAATAGGTATCGGTAAAACATACGATATTGATGAAATTTTAGCTGCTAAAAATCGCAGTGCTGCTGGTCCAACTGCACCTGCTGCGGGACTTTATTTTATTCGTGCTGATTATGCCACCAACGATTAGTCGGTGTATATTTTATATGTCCATTTTTATAAATTACAAATCCATTACGCAAAATTTTGTGATTACATTTTGAATTATATATATCGAAATAAGAAACAATAAAATCAATATTTTTATCATAACATAATTCTGTAAAATGTTTTTGTAATGGCACAAATTTTTGAATGTATGCCACAGTAAATTTATTAGATTTATAAATACATACCCCATCAGGACATTTGCGACGAATATTATATTCAACGGGTTCTTCGTTGTTTAATTTTCGGAAAGTATCAAATGCAAAATAATGGTTTGCTGCACGTGCTTTATTGAACTCTAATTTTTTATTATATACCATGCCGATTAATTCATGGTCAGGTGTTGCATAAAATACGGGATGTGGTTGCAATACAACTATTGACACAGCAACAGAAATACAAATAGAAAATAAAATATAATTGGCCCTGCGATAAAACCAAACTGTTGAATTTGTTAACGGTTTTACCAGAACCAAACATATAAATGCCAATACCAAGATTATAAATGCTATATTAGGAATGTGTGGTATCCCCAGGTTTGACATTGGTAAATCTGCAATTCTTTGTGCAATATATAAAGAAAAATTATATACATTATCTGCTATGCGTAATAATAAATTGCAATCCAGCACAGATAATATTGTTCCCAGAATAACCAACGGCATAATAATAACAGAAAAAACAGGAACCAAAATTAAATTACCCAGCAAACTATACAATGGCACAGAATTAAAATTACTTGCGATAAAAGGCAAGGTAAATACTGTTGCAATCAAAGTTGTCATTATAGCAACATATAACCAGTGTTTTATTTTATAAAATATAGATTTGTCTGCTGTATTGAATTTTTTGTCGCCAAAGAACCAAATCAATCCAAATATAGCAGCAAAAGATAATTGAAATCCGACCTGTGTTACAAAATGAGGGTTTACAAAAAACAGAATTAAAAATGCAATGCATATATTACGCATTGAAACGGCATTTCGTCCCACCAGTACAGCGATAAATACTAACGATGCCATTAAAAATGCCCGCCATGTTGCAACAGATGCACCTGATATAAAAACATAACCTAATAAAGTTGCCCATGCGCATATTGTTGCAGTAATTCGTGCTGGTACACGTTTTGTTATAAAACAGATGCTGCGACATATTAAATAAAATAAAGCAAACAGCCATCCGCCAATAAGTGTAATATGAAAACCGCTGATTGACCAAATATGACCGATACCTGCTGTCGTCCAAATTTTTTTATCGGTTTTAGGAACAGAATTTTTATATCCCAGTATTAAACTATCTGTTAAAAAAGAATCTGCTTTTACATGTATCGCCTGACGAATTTTGTTTATGCTGGTTATATCTTGATGCGTTAATGTTTCGTAATCAGTAATAAATCCAGTTCCGGTTAAATCATTAAAATATGCCCACCTGGAATAATCAAAACTTTCGGGTGCTTCCATGCGTGCTGGGGCAAATACATATGCTTGTGCGCGAATAGTGTCGCCTATGCAGGGAATTTGTGCGTCTTCATTTATGGTTAATTTTATATTTGTGTTGTGTGTATCCGATAATTTTAAATCTTTGCCAGGCACAGATAAAATTAAACGCGTTTTATCTTCGGAATTATCTATATCTATGACATTGGCTGTAATTATTATGTCGCGAATGTCATATTTTAATACAGGTGTATTAACTATAATCTGTGTATAAAATACAGCATACAAAAAACCAAATAAAAATAAAGTGACACAACGTAAAACACCGTTTGTTTTCTTGAACAAAAAAATTGAAAAACATACTATAAAAGCCAGTGTTACATACTTTATATTTGGCTCAAATGGCATAGTAAAATACATTGCTGCCCCAAACGCTAGTATAAAAGGCAACCATAAAAACCAATTTTCAGAATTTTTTACCAAGAATTCTTTCATAATCGGTATTATAAGTTTTTATACTTGCATAGCAATGTATATTTTTTATACAATAAACGTACATAAGGAGAAAAAACTTATGTCTAGATACATTTTCGTTACAGGTGGGGTTGTATCAAGTTTAGGCAAGGGCGTTTCAGCGGCATCGTTGGGCGCCCTTCTTCAATCCCGGGGTTACAGTGTCCATGTTCGTAAATTTGACCCATATTTAAATATTGATCCAGGAACAATGTCGCCACTCCAACATGGCGAAGTTTACGTTACCAATGACGGTCACGAAACTGATTTGGATTTGGGATATTATGAAAGATTCCTGGGGGTAAAATTATCTCGTAATGATTCTGTGTCAGGTGGCCGTATTTACTGGGATGTATTAAACGCGGAAAGGCATGGCGAATATTTAGGTTCGACTGTTCAAATGATTCCTCATGTCAGTAATAAAATCAAAGAATATATAGGTGCACCTGTAAATGCAGATTTTGTAATTTGTGAAATTGGCGGAACTGTCGGTGATATCGAAGGTAAAATATTCTTGGAATCTATACGTCAATTTGCAAATGATATTGGACGTCGTAATGTTTTGTTTGCGCATTTAACTTTGGCACCTTATTTGGAACAAAGTGGTGAATTAAAGACAAAACCAACCCAGATGTCTGCACGCAGTTTATTGGAAAATGGTATCCAGGCAGATATTTTGTTTATTCGTTCGCCTCGTATGTTAACAGATGATGAACGTGCAAAAATCGGTATGTTTTGTAATTTACCGGCTAAAAATGTTATCACCAGTATGGATGTGGATAATATTTACAAAATACCTTTGGTTTATGACGCACAACACGTATTTGATATTATGGCAGAACATTTTGGTTTGCCGAATGCGTCGGGCAATATGTCAAAATTTACCAAGATAAAACAATACTTGGAATCAGATTTGCCGGTTTGCACGATTGGTGTTGTTGGAAAATATTTTGATATATCCGATGCTTATAAATCTTTGAACGAGGCATTGTTCCATGCGGGTATGCAAAATAATGTCCAATTAAAAATCAAAAAGATTAATGCAGAAACTTTTTCGCCTGATGATTGTGCTGATGTTGATGGTATATTGGTTCCTGGTGGTTTTGGTACACGCGGTGTTGAGGGCAAAATTGCGGCTGTTCAATACGCGCGTGAAAACAATATTCCATTTATGGGGATATGTCTGGGAATGCAGGTTTCTGTAATTGAATTTATGCGAAATGTTATTGGCGATAAAAATGCCAATTCAACAGAATTTGCCAAAGATTGCACACCGGTAATTTATATTATGCCAGATTGTGATCGTGATAATATGGGTGGCACATTGCGTTTGGGGGCATATCCATGTAATATAAAACCAGGTTCGTTGGCTGAACGGATATATGGCACCACCAGTATCTCTGAACGTCATCGCCACCGGTACGAAGTTAATATGAAATATAAGGATGTACTAGAAAAAGCAGGTATGATAATATCAGGAATGTCGCCAGACGGTAAATTGCCAGAAATTATCGAAATACCATCGCATAAATTCTTTATTGCAGGTCAATTTCATCCTGAATTCCAAAGCAATCCATACACCGGTCATCCGATGTTTAATGCATTTGTTGCCGCTGCAAAAAAGAAATAATTTATTTACCGAAAATAAAATCGGAATCAGAACTCAATGCGATGATGGCGTTTATATCGTCATCATCGCTGGCTTTTTGTCGTATGGTTTTTCCGCATACAACACATTTATGAATAATTATCCATTTGCCACCCAATTGTTCGATTGATACAGGTTCCATCATGCCACCACATTGACTTGCGCGGTCGCCAGGATTGTTATCGACATGTTTTGACCACAGACATTTTGGACAATGATTTGTATATCCATTGCCACGAACAACTGCGCCACAATGGGCGCAGTTAAAATCTTCAATACGTTTAACAAATTGCTTCATAAATTAAATCCCCAAAGCATCACGATACATTTTTGTTAATTCGTCTGCTTCGTCTAATTCGTCTGGATCCATTTTACGCAAACGTATCATTTGGCGAATATATTTTGGATCATATCCTGCAGATTTGGCCTCGGAATATATTTCCTTGATGTCCGCAGCGATATTAGCCGCATCTTCATTTAATTTTTCAATACGTTCAATAATAGACATTAATTGTTGGTTGTCAAAAGCACCATGATTTGCATTTTTCATGTTTGTTTTCCCCTTGTTTAATTTTCAAATATATAATATATTATTCTTGATAAAAATCAAGAAAAAGCGGGAGAGTTTTTTATGCATAAATATACAAAAATAACAGCGTCTGTTGGTCCAAAGTCGGAAAATCGCACAGTTTTAACAAAAATGGTGCGTGCGGGTGTAAATCTTTTTCGTATAAATTTCAGTCATGATACAGGTGATGTCCAGGGTAAAAAAATAGACACGATTCGTGCGGTATCACACGAATTAAAAACACCGGTTGCTGTAATCGTTGATTTGCAAGGGCCAAAACATCGTATTGGAAATTTTGCAACCGAAGATAAATATAAATTAACAGTCGGACAAAAATTTACATTTGATAGTGATGAAACGCCTGGTGATTCTTCACGTGTTTATTTGCCACATCCCGATGTTATGGCATCATTGCGTATTGGTGACAGAATTTTACTGAATGACGGAAAAATAGAAATGCGTGTTGACAAAGTTGAACCCACCAAGATTATAACAACGGTTATTCGTGGTTCGGAAATTTGGTCGCGTCGTGGATTTAATTTGCCTGATACATTTGTTGATACCAATGTATTAACAGATAAAGATAAATCTGATTTGGAATACGCAATCACAAAAAATCCTGATTTTGTGGCGGTATCTTTTGTGCAAAGTGCTGATGATATTGCATACGTCCGTGATTTTATAACCGCGCGTACCGCACATAAAATAAAAATTATTGCAAAAATAGAACGTCCACATGCGGTCCACGATATTGAAAATATTGTATCTGCATCTGACGGTATAATGATTGCACGTGGTGATTTGGCGGTTGAAATGCCATTTGAACAAGTGCCCGCAATTTCTCGTCATATTATACGCGTGTGTCGCCAAATGAACAAACCTGTGATTGTTGCAACACAAATGTTGGCATCATTGGTTGATGGCGAATTCCCAACACGCGCAGAAATCAGCGATGTCGCAAATGCTGCATACCTGCGTGCAGATTCGACTATGACATCCGAAGAAACAACAATCGGTATTAATCCCGTACACACAATTGAAACAATGTCACGCATTTTATCTTATGCTGATGCTGATGGTATTGCAAATCCACACGACTGGTTGCGTATTGATAATTTACCAGAAAACAATTGGTCGCGTTCGGTGGCATCTATGGCACATTTGAATAACGCATCAGCAATAATCGTTTTCGACAAGGATGGATTTGCCACAACCGAAATTTCATGTCGTCGTCCTGATATGCCAATTATTGCTGTTTGTAATGATAAAACCGTTGCAAATCATTTGTGTTTATCACGTGGTGTGTTTCCAATTTATGACACCGAAATATTTGGAACGCGTGATGCCAAATCTGCGGCTAAAACAATAGGAATAAGAATTGGTGCAGTTGTGATTGTTGATGATGGTACAATCAGTTTGCGTGATTTAGATTAAAAAATAAAAGGTCGAAATTTTTCCGACCTTTTTAATTATTTTTGTTTTTCGTTTGCGCGTTGCGACAATTCTTTTTTTATATCATTATATTTTTTTATATCGACCCCTAATTGACCGCCAGCAATACATGTTCCAAGTGTGCTAAGTGCAGCCAAAGCCTTCATTGATCGGTCTTCGGGATCTTTTTTCGCATCAGCAAAGAAACTAATAGCCAGCACCAACATACCGGTTGTAAGTGCTGTATAAGCAATAATATCTACTTTTTTATCTTTTAATTTATCAATCATAATATAAGCCTCTTTATAAAACCAATATATCTATAACAATTTGCGTTGTCAATATTTTTACTATTGACCCAATCAGTGAATTTTTACTAACATTAAAAGCATGAAAAAAATATTAAAACTTTTACTCGTTTTGCCTGCGCTGTTTGTGTGTGGTTTTGCTCAGGCTGCATCATATCGTGCGGCGTTAGTTGCCGATATGGATTCTGGTCGTGTGTTATATTCTGAAAATGCAAATGCGGCAAATTATCCAGCCAGTCTTACAAAAATAATGACATTGTATCTGACATTTAATGCGTTGGAACATGGACGTTTGCATTTGGATGATTATTTAATTGTGTCAAATGCGGCTGCAAATGCTGAACCTGTGAAATTAGGATTGCCAGCAGGTTCCAAGATTAAGGTCGAAGATGCGATAAAGGCTGTTGCGGTGCACAGTGCAAACGATGTTGCACGTGTTTTGGCGGAAAATTTAAAGGGTGGCAAAGAGGGAAATTTTGCGTCTCTAATGACCCAGGTTGCAACTGAAATTGGTTTGTCTAATACAAACTTTGAAAATTCATCAGGACTTCCTGATGACGATCATTTGTCGACTGCGCGTGATATTGCATTGTTGTCTGTTGCTGTATATAAACATTTTCCGCAATATTGGAAATATTTCGGTATAAAAAGTTGGAATTACAACGGACAAACATATACAAATGGCAATCGTTTATTAACATCATACGATGGTTGTGATGGTATGAAAACAGGTTTTACAAATAAATCAAAATATTCTCTTGTTGCAACAGCAAAACGTGATGGTCAACATTTGATTGCTGTGGTGCTGGGTGCTGATAACAAAGATATTCGTGCATCTGTTGCAACCAGTTTGTTAAATCGTGGTTTTAAAATGTTGGAAAATAATACTGCGCCAATTATGACAAATACACCAACAACACCAATCAATAAAACTGTGTCAAAACCTGTAAATGAAAACAATCCATTTGCGAAATATGCAACAAATACAAAAAGTGAAAAATTATCATCGGGATTATCTGGTGTGCAATTTGGTGCTTTTTCATCGCGTGATGCGGCAATGCGTCAGGTTAAAAATGTGGAACAATCATTGGGTGTTTTACCGGGAATTGAACCAGCGTCTGGCGGATTGTATCGTGTGCGTCTGAATAATATATCTGAATCCCAGGCACAACGGTTGCGTAATTCTGCAACTGCCGCTGGTATTGATAGTTATGTGTTTCATTAAAGTATGGTATTTTTATGAATCCAAAAATTGAAAAGTTAATTAAAATGTTTGCACGACTTCCGCGGGTGGGAAATCGTGCTGCAACGCGTATAGTTTTATCGTTGTTGGCGGATAAAACTGGCAAGGCAAATCAATTAGCGGAAACCTTAACAGAAGTGTCAGCAACAATTCATCCTTGTGCAATATGCGGTGTTTTAACAGATGCGGAACAATGTGAATTTTGTCGTGATGTGTCACGTCAAAATGGTACTTTGTGTGTTGTTCGTGATATGTCAGACGTTTGGACACTTGAAAAATCATCTGTGTTTAACGGGCGATATCATATAATAGGCGGTGTGTTGTCTGGTGTGTCTGGAACAACGCCTGCGGACTTAAATATATCTGGATTACCATCAAGAATTAAAAACGAAAATATAACAGAAATAATTTTTGCTTTGCCCAATACTATTGAGGGTAAAACAACTGCAAATTATATAATGTCGGTTGTTGATGATAATGAAAATGTGACATTTACAGAATTGGCATCTGGTGTGCCGTTGGGTGGTGATTTGGATTATATTGATGATGGAACATTGACTTTGGCTTTAAAGGGACGAAAAAAATTATGACGGATAAAATCGCATCTTTACCACCTGTATCTGAAATGATGCGCGATTGTGGGATGATTGCAAAAAAGCAATTTGGTCAGAATTTTCTATTTGATTTGAATTTAACAGGGCGTATTGCACGCAGTGTGCCAGATATAGATAAAATCCCTGTCGTCGAGGTTGGACCAGGACCAGCAGGATTGACACGTGCTTTGTTAATGGCTGGGGCAACACGTGTTGTTGCGGTTGAAATGGATAAATCAACAGAGCCAATTTTATCCCAGGTGATTCAGGCATCTAATGGCAGATTAAATGTTGTTTTTGGTGATGCATTAAAAATTGATTTTTCTAAATTTGGTTTTGATGAATATGCAATCTGTTCTAATTTGCCGTATAATGTTGGTACAGAGTTATTGATACAATGGGTTCATAAAATTGCCGATGGTGAAAAAATAAAATCATTAACATTGATGTTCCAGCGCGAGGTTGCCGAAAGAATAATTGCTCGTGTCGGTGATGATGCCTATGGTCGTTTGGCAATACTTGTGCAATTGGTTGCGGATGCCAAGATTTTATTTAATGTTCCACGAACTGCGTTTACACCAGCACCCAAGGTAACATCCAGTGTTGTGCAAATAATTCCAAACCCAGAAAAAATAAACAAGTTGAATAACATAGAAAATATAGAAAAGTTAACCGCGAAATTATTTGGTACGCGTCGTAAAATGATACGTGGAATAATGCCTGATGTGGATTGGAATTCGTTTGGTTTGACAGGCACAGAGCGTGCAGAAAATCTTTCGCCGGAAAAATTTTACGAAATTTCAAAAAAAGTATTGATATAAGTTTTTATGATTTAGTATACTGATATCGTTATCCAGAGGAGAGGGGGACCCAATATGATATCATTAGAAGTTTTAGCGTTTTTTGCCATTGTTTGTGGCTTGGTATTTCTTTTACGTATGGCAAAAATAGGTGCGTTGGTGGCATTTTTATTTGCTGGTATTTTATCGGGTCCTTATGTATTTAATTTATTTGAAGTAACAGGTACCTGGCAAACACTTGGTGATTTGGGTGTTTTGTTTTTATGGTTTACAATTGGTTTGGAAATCAGTTTTTCGCGTCTGTGGGCGATGCGTAATACTATTTTTGGATTTGGTGCTGCCCAGGTTTTATTGGTTGCTGTCGTTTTATTCCCATTTTTGTTTGATTTTACAGGTTGGGGTGTTATGGGTGCCGTTATGGTATCTTTATTACTTGCAATGTCATCAACATCCGAAGACTTACAATTGTTGGGTGATAGAAATCAATTAAATTCCAAGGTTGGTCGTCAAATATTTTCTGTTTTATTATTCCAAGATTTATTGTCAATACCGTTGCTTGCCATGTTGCCAGTGTTGTCAGGTAAATCTTTTAATTTGGGTGCGACATTGATAGATGTGTTGGTGTTATCTTTGCTATTAATTGTTGGTGTTGTAATAGTTGGACGTTGTATTTTGAATCCTTTGATGCGTTTGGTTTCAAAAACGAAATCCAAAGAATTATTTTTATTGGTCATAATGGTAAATATTATATTATGGGCAGTATTGTTAGATTGGTTTGGTTTGCCTGCTGGGTTGGGCGGATTCCTCAGTGGTATGTTAATGAGTGAAACAATCTATCGTCATCAAATATCTGCTGAAATAAATCCATATACAACATTGTTCTTGGCAATATTCTTTATTTCTTTGGGAATGGGATTAAACCTGGATTTGTTATACGACAAATGGTATATGGTCTTGGGCGGATTGGTTGGTTTAATGACATTAAAATTCTTTGCAATATTTATGACTGCGCGTGTTCGCAGAAATCCAGCACCAGAATCAACATTTATTTCTTTGTTGCTTGCCCAGGGTGGTGAATTTGGATTGTTGATGTTGCAATTAATGCGAAATAATGGAATTACCACAATCCCTGCTGCTGACCAAGAACTTTTAATAGCGATTATAGTATTGTCAATGATGTTAACACCGTTATTGTTGGCATTGTATGATCGTTTAATACGTGCTGGAAAAATTGCCCAGGTTAATAAAAAGAATTTACAAACAATAACCAAGGGTGTTCAACCTGCGGTAATAATATGTGGTTTTGGTCGTGTTGGTCAGATAATTGCCAAATTATTACGTGAACAAAAAATCCCTTATATTGCAATTGGAATGAATGTAAATGCAATTATGGAAGGTCGTGAAAATGGTTTTAATGTGGTATATGGTGATGCATCAAATATGTCTGTGTTACGCGAATTTGGATTGTCATCACGTACAACACGTGCAGTAGTGTTGGCACTGGATAATACAGAAACTGCGCATAAAACGATTTTATCAATTCGTGCAATCGCACCACGTGTTAAACTTTTTGCACGTGCGCGAAATTTAACAGATTCAAAAATTTTATTGCGTTCAGGTGTATACCAGGCATTTCCAGAAACCATAGAATCATCGTTTTTCCTGGGCTATGGTTTGCTAGAATTTTTGGGTGTATCTGATAATAAAATAGAAAAATTATTGTATGATTTGCGTGAAAATAATTATGAAAAATTAGACGCAGATATAACAATGGGTGAAAAATAAATATCAAAAATTCAGGAGAGAGAAACACCGGTAAATGCCGGTGTTTTTTTAATTTGCTTTTAATACATCTTGTTGCTATATTTTTGACTGAATATAAAGGAAAGCAAATGAAGACTTTTTTGAAATATATATCAATTATTTTTGGGATTTTATTATTAGATTTAATAACAAAATCTATATTATTATATTTAATAACTGGTGGGGTGCCATTGGCTGGAAATGCTTGGTCTGTGGTAAAATATCCTTATATAATGTCAAATGTATTTGATTGGTTTAATATTGTCTTTACTTGGAATCCGGGTACATCATTTTCGTTGCTCAGACATTTAGGCGAGGCTGCACCCTGGGTTATTATCGCTGCAACTGGTGTAATCATCGTTTTGTTATTCTTGTACATGTTTCGTCGTGCCAGCACATATGAAAAATTACCATTGGCTTTTATCATCGGTGGTGCCTTGGGAAATTTGGTGGATAGAATCAGATTTGGTGCGGTAATAGATTTTTTAGATTTTCATATTGGCGAATGGCATTGGCCGGCATTTAATGTTGCTGATATATTTATTGTAATTGGTGTTGGTTTGTATATAATAAACATGATTTTTCGTAAAAAATAAAAGGTAAAAAATGGTTCAGTATTTAAATAATAATGCTAATTCTGGTTTTGCTGCGTTTATGGCGGCACAACAAAATAACGCGCCAAAACGTTCTAAATTTGGAACATTTTTGTGGTGGACATTTTTATTTTTGGTTGCATGGTGGATTGTTGGTTTGTTTGTTGGTCCACAACAAAAGGTAAAAAATATTACTGACCCGGAACCATTCGTGACGGTTGATGTATCCAGTGTACCTGTGTCAGATATTTCATCAGATGTTATTTCTGCAAATGTCCAAGGAATACGTATATCTAATATTGACTTGAAAAACTTTACACGCAGTACAAACGATGACAAACCTGTCACTTTAATTGATAAAGGATTTATTGAAATTGGTTTAACACCGGCTGGAACGACTGCTCCGACTGCAACAACAGTATGGAAAAAATCTGGCGACAATATGGTTTGGCATAATTCTGATAATATAGAATTTTCACGCACAATAACGGTTGATGGATATTTAATAAAAGTTTCTGATACAATAAAGAATAATTCAAAACGTGATTTCAGTTTTACACCATTTGTTCGTATTTTGCGTGCTGGTGATAATACCAGTTCTGCGGGTGTTTACACTGGTTCTGTGGCATACGTAAATAATGATATAGAACATCATGATTGGGGTAAAATGGATAAAAAATCGTTTGCGTACACCACAACAAACGGTTATATCGGGTTTGCAGATCAATATTGGGAAACGATTGCAAATATAGATTCCCCAGATCAAACAATGCGTATAAAAAAACAGGGCGATTTATATGATGCTGGTACAGTCGCGGCACCGGTAAATGTTGCAGCGGGTAAAACCCAAACAATTACAACAAATGTTTTTGCCGGACCACGTGATGCCAGTGTATTAAAAAACGCTGAATCTGCAATAAATGGCATTGTGGAATCCGTAGATTACGGTTGGTTTTGGTTCTTGGCACAACCAATGTTATGGGCGATAAATGCGATACATGGATTTGTTATGAATTATGGTTTGGCAATCATCATCTTTACTATATTGATTCGTATTTTGATGTGGCCATTGACTCGTAAATCTTACACATCAATGTTGGCAATGCAAAAAATGCAACCAGAATTACAAAAAGTTCAAAAGTTATATGCCAACGACAGACAACGTATGCAAATGGAAATGATGCGTATTTATCAAACGCACAAAACATCACCGATGTCCGGTTGTTTACCTATGTTGATTCAAATTCCAATTTTCTTTGCATTGTACAAGGCGTTATTAATATCTGTCCAGATGCGCAGTGCACACTTTTTATGGATATCTGATTTGGCAACGATGGATCCATATTTTATATTGCCGATTTTGATGGGTGCAACAATGTGGTTGCAACAATATTTGCAATCTAATAAAACAGATACATCAAATAAAAATGATTTTGCTGCACAAACGGCACAAACGATGAAGTGGATGCCGGTATTGTTTACAATAATGTTTGCGTGGATGCCGGCTGGTTTGGTTTTATATTGGACAGTATCCAATATATTCGGTATTGGTCAAATGTTGTGGTTAAAACATAAATCAAAATAAAGGAATTTGATATGTTGAAAATAATAGAAGTTTTATTTGGACCACGTGGTACAAAAACAACTGCA
This sequence comes from uncultured Alphaproteobacteria bacterium, assembly GCA_946625925.1. Classification (GTDB taxonomy): domain Bacteria; phylum Pseudomonadota; class Alphaproteobacteria; order Rs-D84; family Rs-D84; genus Enterousia. The sequence goes on from CAMOTP010000005.1 coordinate 16,087, forward strand.
GGTGAATTGGCAACCAAATTTGGTTTGAAATTACAGGGCGACCCAGATACTGTTATACGTGGTGTTGCGCCAATTGCCGATGCACGTCCCGGCCAGTTGGCATTCTATTCCACAGAACAAAACAGTACTGCATTTAAAATTTTACCAATTGATGTATTGCGTCAAACACGTGCAACGGTTATTTTATTGCAACCCGCCCAGGTCAAAGATGCCCCCCAGGGTGCAACATTATTAATTACAGATTCACCACGTGGAAACATTGTAAAAATACTGGGTGAAATATATCGTGAAAAAACGCGTTTCGGTATCAGTCCCGATGCACATGTTGAACGTGGTGTATTTTTTCGTTCTAAAAAAACGAATTACGTGGGACAGTTTGCAACCATTGAACGTGGGGCGGTAATTGAACCAGGGGTAAAAATTTATCCTGGGGCATATATTGGTCGTAATGTCACATTGGGCAGCGGATGTATCGTATACAGTGGCGCACACATTGAAAATGCTACAATAGGTGCAGATTGTGTTATAAATTCAAATGCGGTTATTGGTAAAAACGGATTTGGATATACTCGTCAAAATGGTCACAATATATTTATTCCGCACGTGGGACGTGTTGTTCTGGGTGATCGTGTGTCTGTTGGTTCAAACAGTTGTATTGATCGTGGTGCCATGACTGATACTGTTGTTGGTGATGGAACCAAAATTGATAATTTATGCCAAATTGCACATGGTGTTGTCATTGGCAAAGAATGTTTTCTTGCATCTGGGACAGGATTGGCTGGTGGTGTTGTAATTGGTGATCGTGTATTATTGGGTGGACACGTTGGTGTTTCAAACGGTATTCATATTGGCGATGATGCAGAAATAGGTGCAAACAGTGGTGTAATCAGAAATGTTCCTGCTGGTGCCAAGGCTATGGGATATCCGGCTGGTTTGGGAACTGAATTCTTGCGACATTATGCCTGGTTACGAAAACACGTTAATAAAGATTAAAAATACCGGCAAATGCCGGTGTTTTTTATTAAAAAATAACAGATAAAAAATATTAACAAAGTAAGTGTTTGCTTTTCAATTCAAAAGGTTATAAATTAAAAGAACTGCACATTAATACTGTTAAGGTGTTTTGAATGAAAAATGATATAGAGAAAAATCCAGATATAAATATAATGCGGGAAATGTTTAATTTTTATAGCAAACAGGTTTTACCCCGGGTGAAATTATATTCCACCCAAAACCCAAACAGTTTTCATGCGTTGGACAAACATACATCTGCGGTTGTTTTTCGTGGCATAGATTATGCTATATCTTTGGATAAAAATCCTGTGCCAGTAATTTTTGCCGGTGCATTTCATGATATGGCACGCAAAAATGATTTCTTTGACGAAAATCATGGTGCCAATGCGGTCCCGAATGCCCAGAAAATAATGCAAGAATTCCGAAATATTTTAACCGATGATATGCAAACCAGTATCATATATGCAATTATTAACCATACAACCGGTAAATATGCCCCAGATTATATATCTTCATGCTTATGGGATGCTGACAGAACCAGAATGTCGTGGGTATATGGTTATAATCCCACATACTTTAATACTGAACGTGCTAAACATGTTGCGTCACATCCTGCTGATGAATATATCAAGTTTCAAAAACAGTGTTTCCCGGGTTTGTTTTGGTCGTATGAATACTAAAAAAAACACCGGCGAATGCCGGTGTTTTTTCATACTATAATATTAAAATATTATTTTCAATGCGGTGGATAAAAATGGTGTTTTTGTCGTAAACCCAATAGATGTCCACAATTGTAAATTTTCGCTATACTTATAACGGAATGAATTGATAACAGTATGGTCTTCATAATTATGCATATCGTCGTGCCAAATACCGGTATTTGAATACATATACGACAAAGATATAGAATAATTTAACAAATCATAACTGATACCCGTACCAACAGATACACCATCACCAGCAGTTTTAACGGGATTTTTGTCATAAATAACTAATGCCGATGTCCCCCAAATCCAACTATTGTATTGCAGGTTATAACCAATTGCCCCCTGGGCACGCCAATCGGCTGTGATATCCGGGGCATATGAAGCAGAACTGAACTTATGTGGCTTGTCCATAAATGATGCACCCAAAGACACAGCGGATTTTAATTTGCCGTTCGGAAATCTAAATTTAATGCCACCATCAATGGAATAATCAAATTCGCTGCCAAATCCAGCCACTGATAACCCATATTGCCCAACATTTGTCGGTACAGTCACCAAATTTACACGTGGTGCATCATGACCGGTTGTCACACTGGTATCTGGGATAATATTGCCGTGTGGGGATATTTTTTTATAAAACAGTGGTTTATGATTTACACGCAATCCACCAACATCTGGTATACCAACACCCAATTTATGTGCAACCGACGATGTTAATCCTGCCTCTATGCGTCCTATATCACGTATTTCCCATAATGCGAAAGCATCATGAACATATTCATCATTATCCAATGCCTCGGCATTCCACTCGTACACTAATCCTAATGTTTGTCCCCCAGTCACAGCATAATTATATTGAGCACGCAAATCAAAATCACCTAAAAATAAAGATTCTTGGAAATCAGGTTCTATAATTCCGGCCGACCCAGATGCATTAAATCTAAAAGCACTACGTCCATTTGAATATTGCAAAGCATCAGCAGACCCAATAACAGCAAACCCTAATACCGCCCCAATCAGTGCGTTTTTTTTCATTATTTCTCTCCATTAGCATCGGTTAAAATAGCATCGCGCAATTTATTGTACGCACGTTCTTCAATTTGACGTACGCGTTCGCGCGAAATACCGTATTTTTGCGACAAAGATTCCAGTGTCGCAACAGGTTCACTTAACCGTCTGGCCTGCAATATTTCCCTGTCGCGTTCTGGTAATGTTGCCAAATGTTTGCGTAATAATTCATATCCGCGTTTTTTAAATTCTAATTGTTCAATGCTGTCTTCGATACCAATTTTTTCATCAGACAAATTAGATAAAATATCATGTGCATCTTGGTCATTATGCGCTGGTGAATTTAATGAAACATCACGCGCACCAATGCGTTGCGCCATTCTGGAAACATCTGATTCGGACACGTTCAGGAAATCCGCAATCTGTTTTGTTTGTTCGTTATTTAACGTGTTATCCATAATCCCCAAGGCACGTCTGGCCCTGGACAAATTAAAGAATACACGTTTTTGATTCGCAGATGTCCCAATTTTTACAATAGACCAATTATTCAAAATTGTTTCATAAATTTCAGCCTTGATCCAAAACATGGCATACGTAGAAAATCTAAAACCACGTTCTGGGTCGAATTTTTGTAATGCCTGCATCAATCCCATATTTCCAGATGCAATCAAATCAGCAACCGGAACACCATAATTTTTAAAATCATATGCCACAGACACCACTAATCTTAAATGACTGGCAACTAATTTTTCAGCAGCCACAGAATCCTGGTGTTTTGTCCATTGTGTTGCATATTCGTATTCTTGTTCGGCTGTCAAAATAGGATATTTTTGAATGCTTTGAATATACTGAGCCAACCCAGATTCGTCGTTAACACCACGTGCTTCGACTATGCTGGTATTTGTTGAAACTGGTAAAGTATTCTTGATTTGCTTTTTCATAACTTTTATAGTATATCATAAAATATGAATTATCAAGACCAGGAGATAAAAAATGACAAGTATTCTTGAAAGAAAGAAAAATATGAAACCAGCCACCCCAACCAAGAAAACACGCGAAGATTATGCCGAAGATGCTTTGTATCGCGAAGTATGGGAAGATGTGAATAATGAGAAAACAATCGCATTTTTCAAAAAATATGCAAAACAAATGATTGGTGGTGTATTGGCCGTATTGTTAATTGTTGCCGGATATCAAATAGGAATGCGCACATATCGTGCAAATCAAATGGCTATGGCGGTGAATTATGAAACGGCTTTGGAAAAAACAGATGTAAATGCATTGGCTGCAATTTCCAAAGATTCCAAGGGTGCAAATGCTGATTTGGCATTGTTCCAATCTTATGTATTGGATACAAATAAAGATATAAAAAAGTTAGAACAATTAGCCGAACATGGTGCCACACGTGATTTTCGTGATTTGGCACGTTTACACGTAATCGGTGCCCAAGGTGATGAAATGACCGCTGCCCAGGTTGAAAAATACTTGTCCGGTTTAACAACTAAATCTTCACCTTTTTACTACACAGCAGTATTGACTATTGCACAAAAATATTTGGCATCTGGTGATACTGATAAGGCGAACAAATGGTTGGACAAAATTATATCTGATTCAGATTGCCCAGCCGAAATCCTGGGAACTGCCCAAACATTAAGATAAATATTTATCCAAAGGGTTGCCTTAATGCGTAAATATGTATTATTGCTTTGTTGTGTATTTATGGTATCGGGTTGTGATAAACACGACCCAATTTTACCAGGCGTTCGTACGGCAATTTTTGATACAGGTGCAAATCAAAACATATTGAATATTGATGTGCCAAATTTACCTGACGCAATACCAGAAAATAATGCCCCAGAATGTAAATATACAATCGATAATACAAACACGATTCGTGATGGTGACCGTAAAATATTTGTTGGATTTTCTGCACCAAATTCTATGGATATAGAAACGCATCCAATATGTGATAACGGATATGTATATGCAGGATTAAACACCGGCAGTGTTGTTAAAATTGCACCGTCAACACGTCGTATCATGTGGATGGCAGATGTATACAGCGAATCGAATATGATGGGTGGTGCTGCGACTGTTGATATTGTTGCACCGTTGGTCATTAATGGCGGTTGGTTGTATGTTGGTGGAATGGGAAATGCGTTTTGTAAAATTAATATAACCAGTGGTTCAAAAAAATGGTGTGCCAACGTTGGAACCAGACGTGCATTTATTGTTCTTTCTGATGTTGCATACGTTGTTGGTTTGGACGATATGTTGTATGCGATTCGATTAAGCGATGGTGCAATCTATTGGCGGTCTGAATTAAAGCAGGGCGGTACACCAAAATATGAAAACAAACAGATAATTGTACGAAAGCAAAAATTTGATGCGGCAACTGGTCAAGAGTTATAAAAAAATCTGACATTTTATGTCAGATTTTTTTTCAAATATTTATACAATGCATTTGGTGTTTGAATCCAAATAGATTTTAATCCAATTGCATATTTTACATAATTTACACAAGTAAAAGTATGTGTATTAAACGAAATAGGTTTTTGATGTAAAAAAATAAAAACCCAACCGTTCGATTTCAGTTGGGCAATACCACGATTTGTAATAGGAATATATGAAACACAATTTTGTTTTACAAATTGATGTAATACAAATCTGTTTGCGTGTTTTGTGATAATAACGCAATGCTTAAAATGTCTGCATAATAATTGCACAACAGGTCGATATGTTTTGTTTGAAAATCCGATAATAACCATTTTATTTTTCCTATATTTTAATCTATCCAACCATTTTTACGTGCTGATTTTTCTAATATTTCCATCGCACACTTCCATACATATGCGTCGTGGTTTTCTGCCCAAATATATTGATGTGGGGCCCGTCTTTTATCACCGAATTTTTTCATAACAGCCAGATGTTCTTCGGTTAATTTGCCCGATAAATATAATTTAGTAATCATTGTTTCTACATCTAATAATTCACAGATTTTTCTTGTACTTGAAAAATGATTTCTTATAAATCCAGATTGTACGGATTTTGAATATATAAACCAAAACCACATTTGTTCTGCATTATGAAATTTTTCCATATCGTTAGAAATTTGTTGAGTTTTATTCATGTTTTTTCTCCTTTGTATGTTCTAAGTTATAAATAAAACAAAAGACTTTTTCCAAACTTTCAACTTTCAGTTGATAGTCGAATCGAAAAATTAACAAAATATCAATATTTTCCTATTTTGTTACGAATCGATAAAGTCTTCTGTGTCTTCTATGCTGTTTTAATGTTTTTTTTTGAAATAAAAAAAGCACATCTATCGATGTGCTTTTTTAATTGTTTCTTTTTTTATTAATTCATATCTAACGGTGGGAAACAATCGCCACCACCATCAGGACAACAATTGAAACCTTGGTCGCCCATATCTGTATATGTTTCGCCCGGACAACAACCATTTGCATCAGGCGCCTGACCATCACAATCCAAACTGCCAACAGGTTCTGGTGCCGCTGATGCAGGTTTTGCAAATGGATTTTTGATGGTTTCGCCATCGTCTTCATACTGTAATCCTAAAATTTCAGTATTATATGCTTTGGTTTGTTCTTCGGTTCTATCGTCCGCAGTACCATAAGTTTTTTGGAATGTTTGTTGTTGATTTTGATATAACACATCCTGTTTAACTTGGTTTTTAGCTTTATAATTCATTGCCTGACAATAAGCCAACACCGTTCTATAGTCATATCCAGCCTGTGAAATATCTGTCGCTTTACCGTCTGCAACAGTCCAAATACCATTTTTCTGTTCACAGTAAACATCTAATTTGAATGAACGTACCTGACCAGTCCAAGAAGAATCTTTTTCATCTATAAACAAACCGCTACCTGCACGCACACTTGCCCATGTACGACGTTTTTTATTATCTGGGTATGCGGCTATTGCACATTTTTTTCCTTTGTTTTCGTCTCCGCACGTTGCAATTAAATCCACAGGTGAATACACAGTAATACGGGTCCCCGCAGCAATAGAAAATGGTGGCACCGTATTATCTAATGCATCAACCATTAATTTTTGTGCAACTTGATTCCAAGCAGATATAACTTCATTTTTTGCCAATTCAGATGAACGTACCGTACCAGATTGAACAACGGTATTGTTATCTAAATCTATTTGATTAACAAAAGTATCTGCAATTGGTGCAATCATATTTACTGCTGCTGGTATAACTGCTGTTAACAAAGGCATAACCATTTGTTCAATATAATCTGTACTGCCGTATCCAGGGACACCAACGCGACCTTGTGAATCAGCAGAGTATGGATCTTGGCCGGTATCAAAATTAAATTCAACACCATCTGGACGAATAAACTGATACCATTTTATTTGCATACGTCCAATTGATTTATACGGCCCCGGCAATTCACCAGTTAAATACCCCATCAACAATGTTCCTGTTGGTATTATAACCGTACGTCCATTATCAGAATATACATTTCTATCAACAGTCGCGCGAACAGGAATACCTGTGTTGCTATCGCATTTTCCATTTGGACAATACACAGATGGATCTGCACGAACATCCGATACAATTGTTGCTGGAATTGGTTTAAATTGACGCAATATAAATGTTCTGTCATATGGTCTGGATGAATATACAGATTCACCGGATTCAGCGGAACCATTTAACGCAATCAAATCCAAAGTATTTTCTTTAAAGTTCATAAAACCACCATCATCACCACCTGATGGCTTGAATGTACCTTTTAAATTACTCATCCCATTCAACGTACCGTTTTCATCGCCTGCTATTGTTGTAGCACGTTTGGCAACATTACCTGGTTTTGATTTCAATTTTGGTGCAGACACAATATCAGCAGTATATCCTATATGATCAACATCTGTCCCAATCTTTTTGCCTTTACCGTCAATACTTGTGATTATGCCAGTTGCAGGATTATAAATTCCTGTTGGTTTATTACATGCAGTATCGCTGAAAGGATGAAATTCATAACGACCATCTTTTGGTTTTATCCAACCGCTTTGTACACCGGACAAATCATACCCAGGCATAGCAAAGTCAGAACATTTTTCCGCTGGTTTACTACGTACAGGTTCAACAGGTTTTGGTTCAAATATATTCTTGTTAGCACCAATAATAGGATTGGTGGTTTTTGGTTTTTCAATCGGTTCCGGCTCAGGCTCTGGTTCCGGTTCTGACTCAGGTTCAGGTTCTGGTTCTGGCTCTGGTTCTGGTTCTGATGCTATAATACCATTTACACCAACTGGGATAACTATTTTTGTATTTTGTGGATTTGTATCTTTTGAATCATCTTTATCGTGCCATTCAATCAGTAATGTCACATTTCCAGAAATACCGGCATCGCTAGGCGCAAAAGATACCTCTACTAAACAAGGTATGGCTTTATTTACATTATAATTTTTACATCCGGCTGTTTTTGCAGAAAAACCCTTAACCGAATCTTGTACACTCACAGAATCAATAACAGCATCATACGTTGCGTTAATTTTAAAGGTTTGATTTGCTTTTTCACCAATTTTCGTGTTTGTAAAATTTGCAGCATCTGGGGTTATTATCAATTTTACATCGCGATTATCTTGTGCACCAACAAGTGGCACATCTGTTGGTTTGTTAATCAGCAAAAAGAACAATATCAACACAACAACAAAAGCAGCAATCAACAACATCCAGCGAATCGCTTTAGGTGTTGTATCAAAAGTTTCTTTTAATTTATCTGTTACTTTATTTGCCATATTTATCTATCCATTATTATATGCGATAAAACAATTCGTTTACTGTATTCTTACGACACGACAACCTGACACTTGGAATTTTATTAACTTATCACACAACGTTTGTGCAGTATCAATATCAGCTATTGGTCCAATACGTAAACGGAATAATTTCGCTGTCGAAGATCTGGAACCTAATTCACCGACGCCTTGTTCATCAATAGCAAAGAACACTTTGTCTTGATATGGGGTCAATAATCCAGAACCACTATCACCACTGAATTTTACCAATAAATCAGACCAATAATCTTCTAATGCCTTCATATTTGTATCCGATGCAATTTCCACTGCAACACCGACTTGATTAGAAGATATTAACGGAACATTGGATTGTGGTAAATACGAACCCGCTGTATCACGTTGTGTTGGTATCATAGATGTGCCCGATGATGTTGTACCTGTTGTTGGGGCACTTGGCGCAACATAACCTGCTGGCATATACATACCTGTACCAGATGGATTTTGTGTGTCAGACATGTACACAGGTGTTCCACCATAATTCATCGCTGAATTATCAATAGCGGTCATTTCGGCACCATACGCAATATTATTCAATGACTGATTTGACATCATACTTTGTGCAACATTTGCTTCTGCCAAGGCCATCACAGATGCTGTATCTGCAATCAAGAAAGGTTTTTCACGTTTTTTAATACATACAATACGTTGTCCACTGCGTAATACCATATCACCCACTGCTTCAACAATTAACAAACGACCATCTTGACCATCTGTACGAAATCCCACTGGTGATTCCCCACCTTCGATTAACAAAGATACAACAGGACGTTGTGTCATTGCGATAACCTTGTCGCCAAAGTCAATATATGTAAAGATTTTATCACGCCATACACGTTCTGGGGCAATAACATAATCATCAGGATTTGGCACGAATATATCCAAATCAAATCTGAATTCCGAAGGATCAATCTTCATAGATTTTATCCATGCATAATCTTCACCATCAACACCAACAGTACTGGATGCCGGTGCTGCTTTTTTAAATATAGAATTCATTCCACCTGATGTTCTTGCTGTATCAACTGTTGCATTACCCACAGATGCACCATTATCTAAAACAACATCGACCTGCGAATAAGATATTTCATCAGCATCAACACCGCCACGGTTATCCAGGTAAAATATATATTTATTACCAGATTTTCCGGTAACAATCATATTTGTATCCGATTCTGTTGCTTCTTTTGGTGTTAAATAAAAAGTTCTATCGCCCTGGGTTGCTTCTATTTGATATAAAGATTGGTCGCCAATAACTGCGTCAGCGACTTGTTCGCCATTTGGCAAGGTAACCATCGTCACCATCCCATTGCGTAATCTTAATGGTAACACAGAACCAGGTGACCATGATAATTGTGCGTATCCAGGTTTTACACTGCCAGGTGCCATATTTGCAGTAGGATTTTCCCATGCTTTTTGCATACCTTTGGCACAGACAATATCCACAGATGCCAACACAACTAAACACATCAAACCGCTTATCTTTAAAAATTTAAGCATAACTTTCCTTCCTTTTTTAATTCTTTAATTTCCGACTCTAATCCAATTTAACGGGTCATCGTCTATAACTTTGTTCTGTCTATCTATAACTTCATACTTGCTAACGCGTAATCCTAATGGATTTTCCATGCGTTCTGCCCATTTTACAGCATTTTTAGCAGTTGTTTCTAATTGTACACGCAATTTATATTGTCTTTTAAATGTCTGATCAGCCATAGGTCCATAAGAACATACATAATTAAAAGAAACAACATATGCGCCATTTATATTCCTGTCTTCTACGACAGAATGCTGGGCAAAGAAATCAACATTACAAGTTATATCAAAAGCCTCATCCAAGTCTTGGCGTATAATATTTGCCATATCTGTCATAGCAAATTTGCCGAAAACTTCGTCCGTAGAACGTGTTTTAATTACACCGTTATTGTTATTTGCCCATTTTGCACGCATAATCGCCAGGTCTGGGACAATTTCATTACGTTCACGTACATATTCGCGTATAAATTGTTTTTTGTACAAATCTAAATCTTCCGGCATTTCCGTTAACGTCAGCTCTTTATCTGCCAGCGACTGTGATTTCAAAAAGAATATCTGTGGTCGATTCAACGGGAACATTTTATCCAACGTAATAATCAACACAACCAACACAACCAACGCAGTGGCCATAACAAAGGTCAACAGTCTGGATACTAAAATTGGCGGTTCTACGCGGTCTTGCACAGGATTCCTCCCCCTTTTATCAAAGTGATTGTAGACAAAATAATAATACTTGCGCAAGAAAAAAATAAGATAAAAACAAACAAAATACAAAAAATAAGAATATGAAGATTTTGCTTGCGTAAAAATAATTAAATCTTTATAATATTTTCGCTTGATTTTTGCTGTGCGTGTGCTAGCCTAGGCAAGAATATCGGTTGTATTATGCACAAAATTGGGTTTGTAGGGGCTTAGTTCAACGGTAGAATATCGGTCTCCAAAACCGCGGATAAGGGTTCG
>CAMOTP010000006.1 GCA_946625925.1 uncultured Alphaproteobacteria bacterium
TGCAAAGGCCTTTGTGCCAAAAAATGATGGTTCGAAACCTCGTTATTATAATTTGATTGAATTTCCCTTCCCCAGTGGTTCTGGATTGCATGTCGGTCATATGTTGCCTTATACAGGTATGGATGTTATGGCGCGTTATAAGCGTATGTGTGGTTTTGATGTTTTATACCCTATTGGATATGATTCTATGGGGATTTCTTCGGAAAAATATGCCACGAAAATTGGTAAACACCCCAGTGAATCTGTGGCTGAATTGATTAAGGTGTTTGAAAAAGATATTTCTATTATGGGATTATCTTTTGACCCTGAATCTAAAATTGCAACGTCGGATCCTAAATATATTAAATGGACACAATGGATGTTTATACAGTTTTTCAAGGCTGGTTTGGCTTATAAGTCTGAATTACCGATGAATTGGTGTCCGAATTGTCGTACCAATTTAACCAATGAAGAATTGGAAGACGGCTGTTGTGAACGTTGCCATGGGCCTGTTGAAAAAAGAATGAAATTACAGTGGAATCTGGCAATTACTAAATATGCAGACCGTTTGATTGATGATTTGAATTTGGTGAATTATCCAGAACGCGTTAAAACGCAACAGATAAACTGGATTGGACGTTCTTATGGCGCGGATGTTGATTTCCGTGTCGGCGACGATATTATGACGGTTTACACAACACGTGTTGACACTATTTTCGGTGTAACATTTTGTGTGATTGCGCCTGAACATAAATTAGTTCAAAAGTGGATTGACGAAGGTCGTATTAAAAATGCTGATGCTGCACGCGAATATATTGCCGCGGCACGTGCAAAATCAGAAATCGAAAGAACTGATGTTACCAAAGATAAAACAGGTGTTCGTTTAGATGGCGTTATGGCGACAAATCCATTTAATGGGCGTGAAATACCAATCTTTATATCAGATTATGTTTTGGCCGACTATGGATTTGGTGCAATTATGGCTGTGCCGGCACATGATTCACGCGACTGGGATTTTGCAAAGAAATTTGGTTTGGAAATAATTCCAGTGCTGGCTGGTGGTGAACCTGATAAAGTTTGGGAAGGTGATGGCGAACATATCAATTCTGAATTCTTGAATGGTATGGGCAAAGAAGAAGCAATTGCCGCCGCAATTAAATATGGGTCTGAACATGGTTTTGCCAAAGGTACCAAGAAATATAAACTGAAAGACTGGGGTTTTTCACGTCAAATGTATTGGGGGGAACCAATTCCACTTGTTCATTGTGATAAATGCGGTTGGGTGCCAATCGATGAATCAGAATTACCGTTGTTGCAACCATATATGTCTGATTATAAACCAACCGAAGATGGCGAAAGTCCATTGGCACGTGCCACCGATTGGGTGAAAACAACTTGCCCAAAGTGTGGTGGTGCCGCACAGCGTGAAACAGATACTATGCCACAATGGGCGGGGTCTTCTTGGTATTTTATGCGTTATCTGGATCCACATAACGATAAAGAATTTTGCACAATGCAACAATTAAAGGACTGGATGCCTGTTGATCATTATAACGGTGGTATGGAACATACTACGCGTCATTTGTTGTATTCGCGTTTTTGGTACAAGGCATTATATGACATGGGTTTTGTCCCTGGGGTTGAACCTTATAAAAAACGTACCAGCAGTGGTCTGATTATGGGTGCTGATGGGCAAAAAATGTCAAAATCACGCGGTAATGTCGTGCCATCATCTGATGTGGTTGCGCGTGCTGGGGCGGATGCGTGTCGTATGACAATTTTATATTTGGCACCGTGGGAACAAAACGCGAACTGGTCCGAAGATACCCTGCGTGGTGTGGATCGTTTCTTGTCCAGAGTCGAAGCAGCGGCAGAAAATATCACAGACGAACCATTAACATCCAAACAAGAAATTTTGGTTAATCGTTTGATTGCTGATGTGACAGAACGTTTGGATAATATGAAATTTAATACTGCGATTTCGGGTATGATGGAATTTATCAATGCGTTTCCTGGTGGTAAAATGCCCCGCTCTGCGTACGAGGTTTTGATTCAAATGCTGAATCCTTTTGCGCCACATTTGACAGAAGAGATGTGGGAAAAATTAGGCCATAAAGACATGTTGGTATTTGAAAAATGGCCGGTCGCAGATGCGTCAAAAATGGCAGATACCGATATGACTGTTGTTGTGTCTGTTAATGGTAAACGTGCGCGTGATTTTGTTGTACCGGTAGATATTGCCGAATCTGAATTGGTCGAAATTGCCAAACAAAATGCAGCAAAACAATTGGATGGTGCAACAATTATCAAAACGATTGTTGTTCCAAAAAAGTTGGTTAACTTTGTTGTGAAAAAATAATTTTGATATAAAAAATAAAATCCGCCCTGACCAAATTGGGCGGTTTTTTATTATGTTGGTCGCTTGACAAAAATTATTTTTATACTATATTTTGTGTAGAGGGGTGTAAATATGCACAAAAATAAACAGACAGAAGATATACAAATTTTACCTGGGACACCAGAATGGGAATCTATATGTGAACAATGTGGCCTATGCTGTTTGTTAAAGGTTGTGCATATGGGACGCGTATATATGACAAATGTTCGTTGTGCCCAGTTAGACCAAAAAACGCGTAAATGTCATTGCTATAATGCAAATTACAACAAACGCGATGGCAACAATTCATGCGGCCTTAGTTGTACTGAATTAGATGGTTCGCCAGTTACCCCAGGTACATTGAAAAACGAATATCCTGTTCCGGGATTTTGCCCGTATGTGAAAAAATTTCGTGGAAACAATAATCTGCAACGTCCGGATGTTGATTTTGATAAAACAATATCTGAAACAGAAATGCCGGCGGGCGCTAAATTATCAGATTATATTATCCCCGGCACCAGCAAGTTTTTTCAATATAATCCAGCCGTTAATAAATTATTGAAAGATAGTTTTACAAAATAAAGAATGCCGTTCATGTATTATAAAATTGTTACACCACAATCTTTTTTTTACTGATTTGTATGACGGTAATATAAATATAGATGTGTTTGATATACCCTGCGGAACGGTTTTTACGGCACCAGACCAAAGTAAGCACAGACCAGACGATCCAAAATGTATGGTTAGCAATTCTTGTTTTCATTTTGCCCAAGGCGCTTTTGATACTATGTTATGGCATGCAAAATTGATTCATCATTTACTGGATGCCAGAATATATCAAATACAACCCCTTACCGATGTTATAAAACAAAGATGTCAGGATAGTACAGGAATTTACCAGTGTGGTGCGCACGAAATCAAGATTTTAGAAAAGCAAAACATTCATGATATGTATGAATTGGCTATACAGGAATATTATACAGATTCTGACAGATATAAAAATTTCAAAATAAATATAGATCGGTGGAAAAAGCATCAGCCTACGGTATTTTTGTTATATAAATGTTACAGATAAAAATGCTCGCCAAAATGGCGAGTTTTTACATTGTTTTTTCGCCCAGCAATAACATTAGTTCGTTATTTCTGGTTTGTTCGTATAAAGTTCTTAATGCTTGGATTTGTGCTTGTTCATCTCGGTAATATTTGTTTCCAATTTGTACCACTTGTTCAATATGACCTGATGCTATCAGTATGCGACGTAAAGATTGTAATTCACTTTCGCAAGAATGTTGATTGTGGTCTTGGGCGCGTTCTAATTCCCATTGTTTTATACGTTCTTTGTTCATATTGATTTGGTGACGTATGGCACACATAATTTTCTGATTCGGGTGTGGAATATATTTTAAATAACAATCTAATTCTGTACTAAGTGTATAACTGATAGCGGTTAATAAAACTTGTTCAGATGCATTTCGCATATTTTTTTGTTTTAGAACTTCTGTGCCATGGGCTTTAACTGCTGCAATTTTTACAGATTCAGACGGATTTTTTATATAATCTATACCATCCAGATATCGTGATACATGAATTTTCTGCATTTGAATTGTTGGTTTGTCTATTTGGGTAATTAAGTCCGGTGTTTCTGTGGAATACTGCACCGCCAACAATTTTTGGCGTTTTGTTGGAGTTTTGACATATTCAATAGATTGCCCTGCGGATTTCAGTGCGGCTTCGATAACTTTATCGGATGGGTGTTGCAAAAGTCCCAATGCACTGCCCCAAATGTCTTTTTGCATCGCATATATTTTTATGTGTTCTGGAATTTGCTCTTCGCCAAGAATATTCAAAAAATGTTTCAGACACCAACCAGAATTAAATAAATCAAGACAATGTATCATAAATCCAGTGGTACATTGTTCACGGGTTACAAGGTTGTTGGACAGCAGAAAATCATATCTGTCCCACAGGTTGTCAAACCGAAATGCGTAATATTTGTTTTTATAACACGAATAATTCAGTTCTTGAATTGAACTGTACAGTGGTCGTGATAATGTTATTGTGTGGGGCATTTTCTATTATGATATTTTTTCTAATCTGCGAAGACGTTTTTCTGAAGAATCAAATGGACTGTCCAGGAAAGCTTGGACACAAAGGTATGCCATTTCTATATCAATATCATCAGCAGCCAGTGTTAAAACATTTATATCATCGTGGAATCTATCATCACGAGCCTGTTCGGGACGATTGCACCTGGAAGCACGCAAATGACGGTAACGATTTGCCGCAATTTCCATACCAGCACCTGTACCGCAAATTAAAATACCACGTGTGTCTGGGGCATCTTGCATGGCATCAGCAAGTTTCGCAGCGATGTCAGGAAAATCAACGGGTGTTTCCGGGTCGTTTGTTCCCAAATCGACGGTTGTAAAACCTGCGGCATTTAACATTTCAATCAAATATAATTTAACACCCACACCACGATGATCTGCGCCCAGAAAAATTTTTGATATTTTTTTAGTCATTGTTTTGTCCTTTGTCTTTGCGTTTAGCAAGTTTACATTCTAACTCTGTATTGCTTGTTATGTTTAATGTACGATATGTTAGTGTTCCGTTCATTCGTGCATTGCTAAATATATTTGCAGTATTTACTGTTGCAGATCCATTTAAATCGCCATGTAAAAATAATGTTTCTGTAAAAATATCACCTATGACATGACCGCCACGACCAACAACCACAATAGATGCTGTTATGTCGCCTTGAACTGTACCATGAATCTGGACTGTTAAATCCGAGTGTATATTGCCGGTTATTTTACAACCTGCCCCAATTACAGTTGGCGATTGTTTCTCGTCTGCGTTTGTAAATGCTAACATATTTTTTCCCTTCTTCCTTTTGATGTTATTCCTATTCTTTTACAAATTTAGCCGGATTAAATTGGTTGCCTTTGTATTTGATTTCATAATGCAAATGTGCACCAGTTGATCGTCCAGATGAGCCACCCAGACCAACAACTGTACCAGGACGAACCCAGTCACCCCTGGATACAAGTACTTTGGACATATGTGCATATAATGTAGAAAATCCTAATCCATGGTCGATTTCAACGGTTAATCCATATCCACTGCGTTCACCCACAGATATTACACGTCCGGGTGCCACGGCAGATAATTCTGTGCCAACACGACCTGCAAAGTCAATACCTTTGTGTTTTTTGGGAGTTTTTGTGAAAGGATCTTGGCGAATGCCGTATCCTGATGTGATGTGTGCATTTTTAACCGGGGCACCCAAAGGTAAAACTTTTGATAATTTTGAAAGCCCTGCCCACATTTCTAAATCTGATGCCAATGTTTTGTATTTTGTATCTACATCAGTTTTGAATGTTATTGGGGTAAACACATTGTTTATTATTGGATTAGAATATTTGTTTGCATTTTGTATTAATGTTTGCTCTTGGATTCCCAAAGATAATAATGTTGAATTTATTTTATTTATTTTCTGTTTTAATTCTTTGATGTTTTCAGATGTGAGTTTAGAAACAGCGTTTACGATTTCTGTATCTGCGGTGGAAATCATATTCATTGTTTCCAACATTTGATCGTTTTGTTGTCTGATGGTTGCATTTTCAGCGCGTACTATATCATATGCCAGCGATACATCTGCTATCTTTAAAAATTCAGGATTATAATCGCGGGCAGCAAATAATTCTGAAACACGTGTTTTCAAGAAATCTAGTTCACCCCAAATTTTAACACGTGAATTTGTTAATTGTTCGCGTTCGGAATCAGACAGTTTTTTTGAATTCATAATTTTGTCATCAATAACATTTAATTCCCTGGTGAGACTGTTAAATTTAGCCAGATATGCTTGTAAATCAATTACTTGTCTGTCGTGGTATTCGCGTTCTTGTTGTAATTGCATTGTTCGTTTTTGCAACATTGGGCGATGATATACAAAAACATAAGTGGACCACGAAGCCCACACAATTAATCCGATTTTCCCAAAAAATGTTGTAAAACGCCAGAAACTACTTTGATTGAAACTGTAAACATTTCCGCGCGGTGTATCCATCACAGTAAATTCACGTGGCGGAAAAATCCTAACAATTATTTTCCATAATACGCGAAACGGCCATGTTATAAATGACCACAAAGATGTAAAATATCTGGCTATAAAGTTTAACATTATGCACTTATGTTAGACAAAAAATTTCGAATAGTCAAGCCTGTGCGCAAAATAGAATCACAATTCATAGGCAGGCTTTTGTATATTGTACAAGGCCCGTTTGAACATATCCGACAGCGCACTAATACACGTTCTGCGGTATTTTTTGTGCCAAATAAAGGAATAATTGTTATATCGCCACATGTTTTGGGCATAGCAGATGTTACATCGGTCAGTCTGGTGGCATCAACAATTGTGCAAAAATATCCATGTGGTCGAACGCGTGCAATACAACGTTTAATCCATTTTGTTAAGTCTGTGTTGTGGTGGGCAGCGGGATTTTTTGTTGTGGGGGTTCCTGTAAAATAAGGCGGATTTGAAATTACCAGGTCGAATGTTCGTGTGGTTGACCATTCTAAAATATCTTGTTTTAACAGTTCAATATCACAGTTGTTTAATTGAATGTTTTGGCGACATATATTTAACATATCGTCCGAGATATCCAGGCCAGTGATATGTGATTGTGGAAAATGATGTTGTAAACATAATGCCACCCCACCAGAACCAATACCAACATCCAGAACGGTTTTTGGAGCTTCATACGGTAAAGCAGCCAACCATACTGCATCAGATGTTGGGTTATATCGGGAACGATACATTTTTACTGCACCGTTTAATAGGCTAAAAATCTCTTGTTTTTCCATAACGTCTGTATCATAATTGTAAAAAAAGCAAAAGGCAAGTATATGTTTGATGAATCTTTGGTTGTTCAAAGTGCTGTAAGTGCATTTAATAATGCTGCGTTGGCCCTGCCCGCATTTTTTTGGTGGGGAATATTAATGATTCCATTATTTTATGTTGTATATAAATACGGCAACAGGTTGATGGATATGCTTGGTTTGGAACGTCTTCAAATG
This sequence comes from uncultured Alphaproteobacteria bacterium, assembly GCA_946625925.1. Lineage (GTDB taxonomy): Bacteria > Pseudomonadota > Alphaproteobacteria > Rs-D84 > Rs-D84 > Enterousia. Next base: position 7,436 of record CAMOTP010000006.1, read on the forward strand.
CAGACAATGGTTATTAAATGGACTGTTGTAATGTCTTTGATTTGGTTGGTGCTGTTTGGTGGAAATTATATTGTTTTGCGTGATGCGGAAACATTGTTGCCGTTTGTGACAGCGGGAATTGCTTTTCTGGGAATGGTGTTTGTAGGAAACATGACACGTGAAATACCGTTGCCTAAATGGTCGGTGCTGTCGCGTAAGGAAAAAATAAAGCTGGTTTTGTTTATTGGTGTTGTGGTGGCTATTATTGGGTTAACGGATACCCATACTTGGTGGGGACCAATTTTGCAAGTGCTGGCATTTGTTTTTGGTGGGTGTGTTGGTCGTAAAATGAAGTATAAATTGCGTTATGTGCCATGTGTTTCTGTGTTTATATTTTTGTTTACGATTGCAATATTGATGCAACCAGAATTTTTCCGTTTTGGTCAATTGGGAAATTTGACCCTGCTCCACTTGGTTGGTATTGTTTTTGTCGGAATTCCGGTCGTTGGTTCTGTAATGTTGCGTAATATTACACCGAAAAAGAAAATATACAAAAGTGCGTATATAAAATTAAAGTGGTTGATGCGTTGTTTGGTTGCATTGGCAGGATGTTTGTTTGTGATGACGGAATCTGTGCCGGTATTTGTTGGAACATGTGCGTTGGCGGCGGCTTTATTTTGGCTGAAAATTATACATGCAGATAAAATTCCAGAACATTTCGCAGACAGACTGTTGATGTTAGGAATTTTCTCGTTTGGTTTGATAACGGTTATGCCTGTGATTTCTTGTTTGGCTATTTTGGGGTGGCAATGTATCCCCAAGGCTGATTTATTCCAGGAAGTAAGGGCTTTGTTATAATTTGTTATATTTCTTGAATACCACTGAACTTTTATTTGTTGTATTATTTGCATACGATAAATAACAAGAAAGGTATTAGTTATGAGTGATATTCATCCATCTGCTGTTATAAAAGAAGGTGCGGTTATTGGTACAGATTGCAAAATAGGACCAGGTTGCATCATTGGGTCTAATGTGGTGTTAGGTGATCGTGTCGAATTGGTCGCCAATGTTGTTATTGATGGGAAAACCAGTATAGGTGATGATTCTATTGTTTATCCTTTTGCAGTATTGGGTGTTATGAGTCAGGATTTAAAATGGCAGGATGAATCCACTATGACGGGATTACGTATTGGTAAAAGATGTAAAATTCGCGAATATGTTACAATTCATTCTGGAACACCTGCATCAGATGGTACAGAAATTGGTGATGATTGTCAGATTATGGTTAATGCACACGTTGGGCATGATTGCAAGATTGGTAATGGTGTGGTTATGTCTAATTTGGTTCAGGTTGCAGGCCATGTCGAAGTCGAAGATTTTGCGATATTGTCTGGGGGGGTTATGGTATTGCAATTTGTTCGTATTGGTCGAAATGCATTTGTTGCCGCTATGTCTGGGGTTGGTAACGATGTTTTGCCATATGCTATTTACGAAGGTGCCGGTGGACGTGCTGTATACAGAACAATCAATCGTGTCGGTTTGATGCGTCATGGTTTTACCAATGAAGATATGCATGCAATTCATACAGTATATTCTGCTGTGTTTCATGATACAGATGGTACTGTCGAGGATAGATTAAACCGTATTCGTCGTGATGTAAAAAATAACAAGTATGCAATGGATGCCATAGATTTTATTGAAAATCGTTCTAAACGCGGTATAGGTTCTTCTAAAAATGCGTAATAAAAAGACAATATTTATTATTGCTGGGGAAGTTTCTGGTGATGTTTTGGGTGCCGGCATTATGCGTTCTATGCCTGATTACAAGTTCGTTGGAATCGGTGGTCAGAATATGTGTGATGCAGGATTAAAATCTATATTCCCCATGTCTGATTTGGCAGTAATGGGATTATTCGAGGTCTTAGCGCACGCAAAAACATTAAAAAAACGTATCAATCAAACTGTACAATCGATTTTAAATGTTAAACCTGATTTGGTTTTAACAATAGATTCACCGGGTTTTGCACGTGCTGTAATTGCAAAGTTGAAAAACAGTAAGTCAGGACAAGATTTAATTGCACGTGGGTTAAAATTTCATCATGTCGTCGCGCCTCAGGTTTGGGCATGGCGTCCAGGGCGGGCAAAAAAATATGCGGCAACATTTGATAAATTGTATGCTTTTTTCGATTTTGAAATACCGTATTTTACTAAATATGGTTTGGATACTGTGTCTGTTGGACACCCTGTTTCTGATAATATCATGGGAAAATACACCATAAAAAAGACTGGTCGTGGTGATAAAATTGTTGCGTTGATGCCCGGCAGTCGTATGAGTGAAGTTAAAAAGTTAATGCCAATATTCCGTGATTTTATAGCCAAAGTGCCACATGGGTATAAATTTATAATTCCTGTGGTTGAAACAACAGATAAATATGTGCGGGAATGTATTTCTGGGTGGAAAATAAAACCAGAAATTATATCTGCTGGTGCAAGATATGAATTGTATGAAAAAACTTTTATTGCAGTTGCAGCCAGTGGTACTGTATCTGTTGAATTGGCGATGATGCATGTGCCTGCAATAATTGTATATCGTATGAATTGGTTGACCACGATTATTGCCAGAATTTTGGTACATACCCGGTGGGTGTCGTTGGTAAATATATTATTACACAAGTCTGTTTATCCGGAATTATTGGGAAAATCTGCAAATTCAAAAAATATATTGAAATATTTTAACAAGATTACAGGTAATGCAGATTTGTACAAGCAGATTGTATCAGACCTGAAATCTGCGGATGTATTATGGCGGCCTGATTTGGAATCTGTGGGTGCGCGTATTGCATCAGAATTACGTAAATAATATTTGTTTAATAATTAGCTTTTGGAAATTTATTGTCTTCGCTGTCGTTTATAATATCACTGGATACACTGATTGGTGTTGTTGCAGAAACGGCATCATTATCGAGTGCATAGTTATTGGTTGATGGGTCAGTTGATTGGCAGAAATAGTAAGTGCTTGCGCTTCGTGAAACAAGGTTTGAAAAGACAACATGGGGTTTGTCGGACGGACAACAATAAAAACCTTCGTGAGCAGTTACGGTGGATCCAGAGCCACCGATATTCACTGATTCGCTATATTGGTCTTCTCCTACTCCTGCGCCTACACTACCACCTATCATACCGCTAACACTACCAGCACCTGTGCCAGAACCAATACCGGAACTGGAACCAGAACCACCGGAACCACTAGAAGTATCGGAACTTGTTCTGCCGTCATAGTATACCAGTGTATAATCCGCTGGACAACATTTTGTTGTCTGATTATTTGTTTGTTTTGTCCAGTCAAATGGGCAATTTGCACAGTCGCCAGCCTGTAATCCTCCGTTTGTGACATCGTTTGCTGATGGTGTAGATTCTAGGGCTTTGACACCAAATGGGCATACTTGATTATTTTTATTTACGTTGGCTGTGCACCAATCTTGTTCTGTTGGAATGTCTGCCTCGGCCCCTGTGTTATAGGGCCACAGTGAAAAGTTTTCGTATTTTACAGGTGCATTTAACGGAACCTGGGTTGGTGTGTTGGAACCAGATGTGGTGACGGTGGCATTGGGATCTTGATTAATACCTGTGATAAATGGTGTATTGGGGGTGCAAGACAAGTTTAATCCATGTGTGATTGTTTGTTGTGCCTTGTATTCGGTTTGACTCAGTGCTGTAATTATATAATTTTTTATAGGTTTTACAGGGAAAGATGCTGTACAACGTGTGCTGGTGCCATCGTTGCTGCGACGACCACCGTTTTCCCAACACAGGCAAGCACCCCAAGATTGTGTATCAACTGTATTCCAATAATTACGCGGACACATGTTTTCTGAGGTGTTATTTGGTCTAGAAGTTGGGCGCCACCACATTGTGTCATCACCCCAACGTGGTGAAATTGATACTGCGGCATTAGCATAAAAATCTAAGTCCCATGAACTATAAGTTTTTCCTATACTGTATATGGTATATAAATTTTCGTAAATACTGCCGATATTATGAAAAGTAGCTTTACAAAAGTTATTTTTATCGTAACTGTTGTTATAATTTTTTAAATTTTGAACCGTTACAAATTTGCCGTCCAGATTGGAACAGCCAGTTTGTAAAATATCGATAATTTGGTTGTATATTTCTGTGGCAACACCTGTTGGACGTAAGTTTCGTTCATTTAATTGTGAAACATTAATACTGCTGGCGTTGGTGTCACTGGTTGCATATTTGTTAAATACATCAATTGTTGTACCATTTATACCGTTTGTAAATAAATCTAATCCGCCAAAGGCCTCTTCGACCATGTTGCTACATGCGTCAATGCTGGCCAATTGTCTGGCGCATTCGGATTTGTATCCTTCGTCCCTGGTACAGTTGCCATTTGCATTACATGTATATGAATATAATGAAAACCAGTCTGGTGCCTCACCGGTTGCAAATATATTGCTGGATGGATAATAAAAGTTTTCATAGTTGGCACCACCATAATTATCAAAACATTGTTTAACAACAGCACGACATGCGGTCAAAGAATCTGTGTCGTGACGGTTTTCAATATAATCGGCAATGATTTGACCATCAAACATATTGTTACAAGAAGCAATATAATCAGAGCATAATGATTTGTTCAGAGATAATACATTTGGATTTAATGTTGTTGTTTGTGCGGCAACCAGTCCTTGCATAGCGGCAGTCATGGCGGTGCTGCCATTCATATAACAACTGGATACAAAATCAAAACAACCCTGTTTAATTTCGTTCACTTTGGACTGTTGTGCATAATAAATATCCAGTAATGCTTTGTTCAAATAATCTTTCCAAACCGTTTCGGAATCGTCATAGCATTTGTCTAAAGCGGGTTCTGCAAATTGTTTTACCCTTTTTTCAAATGCATTAACAAAGTTGCGATTGTTGGGATTTTGTGCCAGGTTTTGATCAGCATTACTGCGTTCAGAGTTAAATGATAATAATGTGCCCAGTTTATAAAAATCAACCACACCTGCAATTGGTGCACCGGTTGCAACATCAATATATTCACCATTATCCAAGCATTTGTGATAATTGGCACCACAAACTTCTTCACTGAGAATTGCAGATTCAACATTAGACATACAAGTTGCAATATCGTCAGAATTATGTTTTTTATGATTTTCAGCACGTGCTAAATCTAGCATGGCACTGCTTTCACGAATTGCGGCATGTGTTTCTTTTTGTTTTTTTGTAATTGCGGTTTGAACCGTATTACAATCTTGTTCTATTGCCATTAAATATGCATTTACAGCGCGTTGCAAAGAGGCATCATTGCAATTTGCATTAACGGCATTCCTGCATTGTGGGTATACAGCAGAATATAAGGCCTGACCATTATAGGATGCAACTATTTGGCCGATATCTGATGTTCCAAAAGAATTTGCCGCATCAAATGATAAATCAATACTATTTAAATCTGATAATTTGTTGTTTTCTACACGGGAATCAGAACCACGGATAGAATTCATAATTGCGGTTAATAATGCCGCAGACGCAGATTTATCCTTGGTTAATGCATTTTCGCCTTCGGATGCGGTGTTCATGGCAGTCGCCTGGGCGGCAGTTTTACCAACAATATCCAAGTTTTCATTAAATGCATTTAATTGTTCCCCAGCCTGTTGCAAAGAATCTTTGGCCGCCTGTAAAGATGTGATACGGTCACTGCAGGAACAACGACGATAATCGTCATTTTTTAACTGACAGAATTGATCCATACATGTAAAATACGCGTTTTTGCAATTTTCGTATTCTGTTCCAGTGCGCGTATTGTTTGTTGCTGTGCGTTGTGTGACTGCTGCACGTGCGGTATTTCCGGAACGGGAATTTATGTTTCGTGATGGTGTTGTTTGTGTTGTTGTCTTTCTTGATTTTGTCACATTTTTTGTGGTTGCAACGCGTACCGTTTTGCGTGGGGCAACATTTGATGTGCGGACATGTTGTGATGTGCTTCCTTGGCGAGTCGATGCAGATGCAGACGACACGCGCGATGCAGCAATAACATCGGCCGTCCACAATGTGCAGAAAACCAAGATAATTCCAATCCTTTTCATTTCTATTAAAAATGTTAGCAAATTTCAGTTTTTTAGAGCAAGTAAATAATTTAAAAAAAATATGTATAACCAATTATTTTTTTATGAATTTTTTTTGTTTTAGAATAAAAAAACTGTTGCATTTAATATTGATTTAGTTTATTATGAACACCGCCTTGACGGGCATATGGCGGAATTGGTAGACGCGCTAGTTTCAGGTACTAGTGGTAGCAATACCTTGGAAGTTCGAGTCTTCTTATGCCCACCATATAGAGTTTTGGGGTTGTAGCTCAGTTGATAGAGCGCTACGTTCGCATCGTAGAGGTCGTGGGTTTGAGTCCCATCAGCTCCACCAGAGAACAAGTCTTCGGGGATATGGCGGAATGGTAGACGCTGAGGACTTAAAATCCTTTGATCATTGCGATCGTGTGGGTTCAAGTCCCACTATCCCCACCAATCTATCTTGGATGTGTAGCTCAGTTGGTTAGAGCGCTTCGTTCACATCGAAGAGGTCAGCGGTTCGAGTCCGCTCTCATCCACCAAATTGCCCTGCCCGTTGGATGCAGGATTTTTTTTATAAAAAAAACACCACTGTATGTGGTGTTTTTATTTGTGCATTTTTATCTTAAACCCTTGGCACGACAACATGCATTTGCAGCAGATTGCCAATCAGAATAATTTTCACGAGTGTTTCTTAAATCACGCCATTTATCCCAACCAGAACACTTGTTGTTGGTGCATTTTACGTATCTGCGCAAAGAACAGGTTTGATTGGATATCTGTCCCGTGGTGGTTGTGCATTTTACAACAATATTTTGATTGCGTGCATCGCCTGTGCCCAGTTCATTAGAAGATAATATTTGATACGCAGGTGCAAAACCTGTTGTTATGAAAAGTGCACATAAAAAAGCAAATAATTTTTTCATAATCCATCCTTTATATATTCATTATACAGAAAAAATATATATAAAATCAACAGACTTTAATTCGCATTTGTATGGCACCCATTGGCACGATAAACCTCTATTGCGTTCAACCAACCTTGGCGAAATTCAATTTGGCCATGACTGGCACGATTTTCACGGGCATCCAAGTATTTTGTACGTAAATCACCTTGGTAATTCATGGCGGCATCGATTGTTTCTTGGTTAACAACCCCAGTTTGTTTTACACCCAACAGTTGTTGTAATAAACCGATTGATGCGTATTTACTGCCGGTACCCCATAAAGCCATAAATACGTCTCCGCTGATTGCATCGGGTAATTTGTCTAAATTGTGTTTATGAAAGAATGTGTTCCATGCGATGTCTTCGGCATCTGCACGTGAAAATCCTGGTTTCTTTACCTGGGGAAAATATCTGGATGATACACCATAACATGTATAACCGCCCTTGTCTTTTGGGTGCAATCCGCAACCGCCTTCGGTACGGAATTTTGTTATCATTGCCTTTTCAAATGCAGGATGGTTGGCATAACGTCCGGTTGTTAAGATTTCATTAGTAAATCCATTCGCGGTTGTTGATGGCGGTGTACATGGACCACCGATTTTTGTTCCATCATATGGTTGTTCTGTATAAGAAAGTTTTGTATTAGAATGTCTGTATGAGGATGGTTGATACGCTGAATAATTATTATTCGATGCAACGAAAGTATTATCCTGGACAGACATATAATTATTTGTCATGTCGGCATTGAAAGTATTATCCTGGACAGCCATATAATTATCTGTCATGTTGGCATTGTTTGTATAACTATAAGTAACAGTGCCATCTGTATTTGTTTGTCTTTGGACTATTTCATCACTGACATCGTTAATGCCATTTGTTGTCCATGGTACGTCATTCATAATCAAGAAATAAATTTCTTCGTTTTCTGTGCCTGGATTACGAATAATAGGACGTACAACATATATATCCACATTACATGCAGCGTTATCATATTCGTCTTGAACCTCGATAAGGTCTTGATGGAATTTTTCTGCGAAATTCATTGCTTGTAAAAATGCAGCATCGTCATCAGCGGCAGATGTTGAACTGCCTGACCAGAATAACCACATACCATAATTCACAACGTTTTCATATTCTGGTAAATCATCGGCACCTAATAACAGATATGGCGATATATTAATGTTGTTTGTAAATTCACCTGTGGATGTTTCTGTGTAATCATACATTTCACCTACGGCTTTGGCAACAACAACAAAAGTACTCAGGTTTGCGGGAACTTTACTAATTGCTGTAATGTTTTTCATTGTGTTGTGGAACAGCCAATCATTTACTTTTGCAGAAATTCCACTGGTGTTGGCGCGTGCGATTTTTGCGGCTTTATCGATTGCTTCGGTGCTTTTTAATCCTTTGCGTAATGCCTTGGCGGCACGAAATGCACGTACCGGTAATAAACCACGATTAGCCCTGAATACGATTTTCCCACGACGCATCAAATATACCGAATGTGCAATATCACGTTTTGCCTGGACCAGTTCTTTGTAATCTTTGATATCCTGTGTTTTTTCCAGTTTTGCAATTTCTGCGGCATTTATATCTTGAAATTCTTTTAATTGTGCAGAATAAGTATCTTTCATACCCTTGATTTCATTTTGCAATTGTTGTGTTTCCTGGGCTGTTAATTTTGTTTCGTTTCTTAAAGTATTACGTTCCTGTTGTAAAGTTTTTAATTGTTTTCGCAATTGTTTGGCCTCGCTAGATTTATGGGGTTTGCGTTGTATTTCGGTACTTAATTTTTCAATTCTTTGTTCTAATTTTGTCATTTTCTTTTGTTTTGCAGGGGACAAATCTTTGCCTTTGACCAATATTTGTTCTGATTCACGAATCTTATTAGCTGTATTAGCTGCTTTTTCGGCGGCCTTGGCCTGTTTTGTTGCAAATTCCAATTCTTCTTGGACTGCTTTTATTGCTTTTGGACTGGCTTTTTGTGCTTTCAGTAAATTCAGTTTATGGTTTAATGCTTTGACGGCTTGTGAACTGGAATGTTCAATAGAATTTATTGTGCGATAACCGTCTTCGACATTATCAACATTTTTCAAAACTTTTTCTAATTCTGCTACGTTTTTGGTGGCTTTGGTCCATCTGGTGACAACTTTGGATGCACGTAAAGCTTTTAGACTTTTTTGAATTTTATTAAATGCGCGCGCGCCACGTAATGATGTCAAAACACCTTTGACAGCGGCATACCCGCCCCAGGTTGCCACACTGACAACAATATCTGCGGCAATTTCTAGCCCGGTAACAAAACTAAGGTCGCCGTCCCCTAAAACGTAAAAATCGTTATCGTCTGCAATTTTTTCTTGCTCTTTTTCTTCATCAGTTGTTGGTGTGTAATCAGGGGTTTTTGCACCAACAGTTCTGGATACCGCACGATTTATCATATCGGTATCTGGGGCCCAGGCTGTTCTGGATGTACAGCTGGCCTGGACAGGCCAAACACGATGATCTTTGGGGTATAAATTTTTCACATTTTGTTCAATGTATCGTTGGGCGATAACATTGGTTTTTCCCGGTTTAACAAATTCGTCAAATGCACCATGTTCTGTGACCATAATTCCATACCATGCAGGATCAACATTTGTCCAAACGACACCATTTGCGGCATCAGCAACAATATCAGGACTGATATCGCCAGGATTTAAATCTTTTTTTGATGCTAATAACAGTTTTTGTTTTAAAACAGATTTTTGTGTTTCATAGTTTACATCTATCTTTCTATTGTTTTGTGGAAAAGTATAAGATGCGGTTTCAAATATAATAGTTTCATCTGGTTCGGCTGATTGAACCTCGGGACAATTAAGTAAATCAGATAATACACTTGGCTGACTGAATGCGTATTGTACCCATGTATCAATTTCCGGAGTGTCTGCACTGTTTGGGTCGGTAATAATGTTTGCCGTATCGGATAATGCGCGTTCAAAAATTGCACGTGCACATGGTGTAATATCGGGTTTTCGTTCAAATATTTCATCGTTATACAGGTTGTCATTGGATGCAGCAATAGACAATGTTGGTGTCAACAATATGGATAAAGAAAGAAATATTTTTTTTAACATTTATAAACACACTATTTTAACTTGTTCTTCCATTTTTTTGCCTTGGATTCATGGGATGCAGGATCACCAGCAACAGGTGGCATATCTGGTAATCCAGTGATTTGTGTTGCAGGTGGAACGTCTTCTGCGCATTTACCTGTTGGCCCAACACAAGCGGTTCCTGTGGTGCATCCATAAGTCCCATCGCTGCAAACAAGCCCTATGCATTTTATATCACTATCCTTATTAACCAGGCTTACGGGAAAAAAGGTATCGCTACCGATTTTGCCGAGTATTACTTCGTCATTTTTATTTACGAAAACAAGCTGGTCGCCTGTTTTATATTTTTTTTGCAAATTAGCATCACCCACAGAATCACAGGATGGAATCGTTTTTACAAATTCCCAGTTGTCGTTACATGGGACCATACATGTAGAGCCTGTGAAACAAGAGTTGGTGTATGTGTGCGTGTTGTATTTGATTTTATTGGTGCCGATGGCACACACTACATCTTCTTCGCAAGAAGCATTATAGTCTGCTTCGTAACTAACACTGTTATTAATATTCAGATAATCATCGTCGTCATCTGTTGTGTTTGTTGGATTACATTTGTTGTCAGCAGCGGAATCATAATATCTTTCGTTAAAGGTTGTTTCGATTTTTAGGGGATAACGATCTGTTCCTTTTATTGCAGCAAATGCTGAAGAGGAAATTCCAAAAATTATGTAAAGATTAAATAAAATTTTTTTCATTTGTTTGTATATTCCGGTTTATATTGTTGGTGCAGGATCCTCGTTTTCTGTTGGTGAATCAGCTTTGCATTTTACATCCATCTGTTTTAATGCATCGTCACGAAAACGTTTCTGATGTGTGCATATACATGCAGAATTATGGTCGTTTTTTAATGCTGTTTCTAATGCGGTTTGTGCATTGTTATAATTTGTGGTTGCATCAGCATTTGTAATTTTTTTTATTTCTTTGGCCTTGCAATAAGACACGGCAGCATTTTTTGGACTTATGTAACACATGGATGTATCAGTGATGGCTTGGCAACCGATAGCAGGACTGCCGTCACGTTGATTCATAAGAAATTTTTTTCCGCTGCCATCATAAGAGCCAATTGTTGTTCCTGAAACAGCTGCTTCTACGGTGGATATTACACTGTCTGCCCAAGATTGCATATTTGTAAAATCTGTATAGATTTTGTATGCAGTTTTATACGCATCGTCAGCGGCGGTCAGTGCTTCTTCGTATTTAGTTAAACATATTTTTAATTCGTCTGTTTCTTCGGCTTGAACCTCGGTTGTAGTGCGATATGCATTTTTATCCTTGGAACGTTCCACGTTTATAGGAACGTAAACCTTGGCATCCTTATATGGTTCGTACCCTTCCCATTTTATTTTATTTTTTTCTTGGAACGATAAATCATCAAATGTTTGAGGAAAATCTGTTTGGGTTATAACATAATTTTCTGTTGATGTTTGCGCCTGTAATGCTTTTAATTCATCGGCGCGTTCTTGGTATCCTGTTTTTTTATTTGTTTTAGAATTCTTGCTGGGGTCTGAATATATTGTTGTCGCATTTGGAAAAGATGCCCCTGATACACCGGTGTTATTATAACTGTATCTTTTTTTATAATTATCAAATATTGTGTCCATATATCCAGCACAAGAAGATGCATAGTTATATCCAGGTAATAAAGACAATTGAACCATTATGTTTGGTCGTACATCAGATAATGATACATTACGGCAATAATTTTTTTGACGGCAAATCGCATCCACAATTGATTCCACAGTACGTTCACAGTCAGACGGTTTTAATGCGGGACCAGTCGCATATACCATTTGCGGCGTGGTTATTGTTCCTGTTTTGTTATCATAAAATGGACTGCTGGAATAATTTGGAACACTTTGAATCAAACCGTATTTTGAAAAAGGCGCAGCATAGCACAAATCTGCAACAAGCATAGTCGCAATAAAAATGTTGAATTTTAGCCAAAAATTACGGTGATTTAACATCTCTCGGGTCCCTCTGCCTGTTTCATTATAACAAAAACAGAATTGTAATAAAAGACAAAAATCCGCCCATGAAAAAGAATGGTGCAAAAGGTATAAATTTTTGTTTGTGTTTATGTCCCCATATGGTTCCAAATATGCACGCAAAAATCAGTGCGATTGCCAATCCTGTGGTGCCTAACCATAATCCACCCACCGCCAATAATTTTATGTCCCCCATTCCGATTGGTGTGTTAATTTTATCTTGTTTATATTTTTCAAAAATTAATCCAACAATACTGGCCAAAATATATCCGCTGACCGCACCGATAATCGATTCGGCAGTTGTGCAAATCCATGGGAAAAAATGAATAATTACCAATCCAATTAACAATAGTGGAAAAAGATACGCATCAGGGATAATTCTGCGCCGGAAATCAGCCACAGATATACGCCATACACAGAAAGTCGCTGATAATAACAACAATATGAAAAAAGTATAAAAAAACATAATTTTTTCCTTGTATTTCGATTCGTTATTATATTACAATGACCGTGATAGATAAAACAAGGATTTTTATAAAATGGCTACGGGTTGGGATACAAATAAGTTAAAAAAATTAAAAACTCTGATTGGTAAGGGGTTGTCTACGTCTGAAATTGGTAAGCGTTTGGAAATGAGTAAAAACGCTGTTGTTGGTAAATTAAATCGTTTGGGTTGGAATTTAAAAGCTGTGACCGGCAGTGCGCACAAGCCTGCGGCCAAGGATGCAGATAAAAAAACAACAGCAAAAAAATCAAAATTACCGATTTCCAAGAAAATTGCACCGGTTAAACCTGTTGTTATGCCCAAGGCTACAACGAAAAAACCAGGGAAAAAGGTTGTTGAAAATAAAAAGCCTGTGGCAACCAAGACTGTGGCCAAGGCCAAGGCTGTTACTGGGGCTAAAAAAACAACTGTTAAAGAAAAAGCAAAACCTGTGGCAGAAAAGCCGACTGTAAAACGTTTGCCACGTGCAGTTGATACCAGTAAAAAAGGTAATGCTAATTTGGCTATGCATCAACGGATTATTCAACATTCGTTGGAAATGGCTGCTTTGAAACCAAATCAGTGTCGTTGGCCGATTGGCGACCCTGATTCTGAAAATTTTCATTTTTGTGGTGAACCTGTGTTTGTAGGAAAACCTTATTGTTATGAACATTGCAAGCAAGCATATCAATTTACACCACCGAAGAAGAAATAACCTGAAACATTTGGGGGATACCATGCCAAGCGAGAAGAAAAAAACATCTATGTTGAAATCATCAGATTATAAAATAAATGGCAATTTGTTGCGTGCTTTTTATGACAAGCATGGCAAGTTGGTGTTTGTTTTAGATTCTACTATTAATGACATAAAACCAAATGTTTTGTTGGTTATAACATCTCGTGGTGATCGTAAATGGGATGATATTTTATCTAATGATTATGATATGGATTTGGAATTGGTTCGCCCCAAGAAAGATAATAAATATCAAAAGTTGGATATAGAATATGATGGATTGGTTGTTTATGATAATTTAATCCGTGCATATGACGAGGGTGGCAATGTCAAAAAAGCATTAAAAGATTTGGAAAACTTTCGTGCTGTGTCGGTGCGTCGTTCTGCGACAGAACGTTTGGCGGCATCCAAGGTTATTGCTGAAAATGCCAGGGAAACAATTGAACGAACAGGTGATACTATTGTAGAGTTAAAGGCAAAAATCAAGGTTGTGCGTGCCAAATTGCTTTCTTTGCGTCGTTCTGTAGGAAAAATACCAACTAAACAATCGGCTGCCAAAATTTTACGTGCCGAGGCTCAATTAGATGTGTTAACTGGCAAATTGGAGCGTGCAACAAAACGTCTTGAAAATGCCAATAAGCGTTTGTTGATTGCCGAAGATGATATGGAGGCGGCTCGTAAAGTTTTAGAGTTGGTTCCAGAAGTTGATGGTCAAGATTTTGAGTTTAAGACAGTTGAAACAAAAGCAGCGAAATCAGTTAAAAAAGAAGTGCCACAGCCAGAAGAATCAGATGATGAAGAAGAGTCTGGTGATGAAGAATCAGATGAAGATTTTTGGTTGTCAGATGATGACGAAGATGATTCAGAACAAGAAAATTATGAAGATGATACAAGTGATGATGTGAACAAGGATAATGATATAAAACCTTTGTTTGATAAAGATCCAAAAATTATTGATGAAAATATCGCGTTTAAACCAATTAGTTTCGATGAAAATATTTCGTCAGATGTTGCGGATGATAAGGAAGTTGAACAGGAAAAAACTGTGGTATCGTCTTTGGAACCACCAAAAGCTATGATGGATATGGTAAGTGTTCCAGATTCTTATACAGATGACGAAGAAATTAAATTTGATGATGTGTTTTCTGTGAATGAACCAAAATCAGTCGATTATACGGCCGAAGAAGTATCAGAATCAGAAAGTGACAAAAATGCGCTGGATATAGAAGAAAACGTGGATGTTCCGGAATTTAATAATGGCGAAGATGAAAAGACTGAACCTGTATTGGAACAAGACAATCGTAATGCTGAAATAGTCGCACCTGTTGAAGAAGATGAATCCGACACTATAAATGTTACATCTGTATCGGAACAGTCTGCACCGGTTGCGGCTGTTGCCCCTGCTCCAACTGTTTCTGAAAATCTGGTTAGACCAGTGCCACCAATTGTTCAGCCGGTGGTTAATAAAGAAGCAGAATCTGGAAATAAAAACCATAAACCGAACTTTTTGTATTATGTTTTGTTGTTGGTTTTGATTGCGTTGTCTGTGTTTACTTTGTGGTTATATCAACGTTCTAATGTTCCAACAGATGCTGTCCCTGTTTTGGCGACAGATGATAAACCTGTGGTTGTACAAGATGAAAATGTTGCAGATACAGATGTTAAAGGTGATGTTGTTGCCCCGGAAAAAGTAGAAGTGTTTGATAATCCTTTTGTGGCCGAAGGTAATGAGGTACCTAAAGAGGAAGAATCAAACTCTTTGATGGAAAAAGTTGCGTCAGATTCTTTGAGTGGTTTGGCAAAAATTGCAGATATAAATACAGATACGGAATCCGAAGAAGAGCCAGGGGATTCTAATGATGTGGCAGAAGAAGGCGTTTCTGAACAATTAGTCGAAGATTCTCAAGAAACAGAGGAAGAAGTCCAGGAACCAGTAAATGTTAATAAACCAGAATATAAAGTGACCCAAGACAATGTGTTTGTTAATGATAGTGCAGCCCCACAAGTAAGTGGTGGTAATTTGTGTGATGGCGATGTGGCACCAGATGCAAACGGTTGTTGCCCTGGGGAAACATATTCTACGGTGAATAATCAAAAAGTATGCTGCCCAGATGATGGTGGTGATTGTTTCCCACCAATCTTCTAAGGCACTGTGGGTATGAGTTCCACTAAACAATATTTAGATTATATTTTGAATCAATTGTCAGGTTTGTCTGATGTTTCTTGTCGTGCGATGATGGGCGAGTTTATTGTGTATTATCGTGGCAGAATCATAGGTGGTATTTATGATGATCGTTTTATGGTAAAGCGGGCAAAATCTGTCGAAAATATGGGTAATATTGTATCAGAAATACCGTATGATGGTGCAAAAGAAATGTTTAGGATAGATGATACAGATAATGCACAATTACTGTGTGATATAGTTAAATCTGTTTATCAGGAACTATATATGAAAAAATAATAAAAGCATTTATAATAATAAAATCGCCTATCCAGGCGATTTTATTATTTATAATTTATTGTTTATTTGTCCAAAACTTCTATAACAACCATTGCTGCTGAATAATCTGATTGATCAGTGATGGATAAATGTATTTTGACATTTTTACTATTGGCCAGTTCTTTTAATACAAGTTTTGCACCGCCATTTAATAATAATTCTGGACATCCTGCATCGTTATGAATAACAGATACATCAGAAAAACTTATGTTGTCGCCAAAACCGGTGTTTAATGCTTTCAAGCATGCCTCGCGTGCTGCCCAAAAGTTAGCCAAATGTTTTTCGGCATTTGCATTATCGTTATCTGCATATTCTAATTCGTTTTTAGTAAATATGCGTTGTTTTTTAAATGCAGACCAATCCAAGAAACGGTTGCATTCAACCAAATCAATTCCAATTCCGATAATCACTGTTTTTCTCCCTTGTTATTGTTCCTTATAACAAGGCTATATTGTATGTTTTAAACGATTCGTGCAAGCATAATCATAAGATTTTTTACATAAAAAAACTCCCCGGATTTCCGGGGAGTTTGAGTGTTGTTATTTGTTTTCTACACATTTCCATTCGTTATAATCAATGTGTTGTTTGTCTGGACATATGCAAGTGCTTGTTTGTTCATTATATTCACTGCCCTCTGGACATTCTTTACATCCTCCAACTAAGTTATTAAATCCAAAATTACTTTCTTTGCATATGCATGTTCCGGCTCGACTTGAGAATGGAGCGCTAGCTGGACATTCTGTACAGGCTGATTTTTCAATGTTCCAATACATCTTTTGACCAGCACACGCACTTTCATCAAGAGCAATGCATTTACCTATTGAGCTATTAAATGTCATACTTTTGTCTTCGCATACGCAACGAGTACTGGATTTTGCGTCAAAGTAAGTGCCTTCGGGACATTCATTACAGCTGTTGCCATTCCAGTAAGTGTTGTCTTTTCTTAAACAGTCAGAACTGCTGCTGGCTTTAATGCATTGCCACTTACCGTCTTTATAAGTGAATGTTTGACCCGGATCTTTGCACACACAACGTGATTCACCACTCCCTTCCTTAGAGAACTCTGTTTCGTCGGGACATTTATCGCATTTTCCTTTGTTTTCTTCGGCATAACTATCCCAGAACATGTAATCAGTTTTATTACATGTATCTTCATTTAATTCCTCGGAACTGGCGGCTACGGCTGCGGCTGTTGCGTTTGCAACACTGTTAGCAATATTGGTTGATGTTGTTGTACCTGTGGTACTAATATTTGCAGCGGTTAATTTATTGGTAATAGCTGTTGCCTTGGTAGAATTAGAATCCAATTTTACTTTACCAGATTCATCAACGACTAAACCACCACTTAATAATTTTGACAAGTCCGACATTGTAACAACAGAATCGCTGACCTCATTCGAACTTGCAAAACCTGCTGACTTTAATGCCTCTTTAACACTTGTGTCAGATAAGTTGCTAGACAGTTTTGTTGCAAAATTGTTTTCTGTAATAATCTTCTTTTCACTTAATTTGGTATCCAGGTCAGATGTTTTTAATAACTGTAAAGTTGCGTTGCTGTCGTTAGATAATATACCACGTCCCTTTAAGTCATTTACAATCAATGAATTAACATCAGAACTCTTGGTGAACTTACC
>CAMOTP010000007.1 GCA_946625925.1 uncultured Alphaproteobacteria bacterium
TTTTTTATTGAAATTTCTTGCAATATAAAGACTTTTATAATACCTTGCACATAAATAATTAACAGAAAGGAAAGAAAATGTCTGATGAAAAAGTAACACCAGAATTGGTTAATGAAATGGCTTGTAATGCAATAGCTTTTCAAAAAAATCCATTAAAAACATGGATTGATGTGAAGGAAATAGATCCAACCTTAACAAAAAGTCATGAAAATGCGTGGAAATACGAAAGTCCTAAGATATTCGTTCTTTATGAAAGTGGCAAGATAGTTTATGACAATAAACTATATTATATGAATGAACAAACCCGTAATATCCTTTTAAAAACTTTAAAAGATCAAGAGCAAACGGCAAAACGTAAACAATTGGGACATATGATTAGATATACAATTGCCGTGGGTACAACTGTTATAGCAGTTATAGTAATTGCCCATAGCATAAATAATGCGATAAAATCAAAACAAAGTAAAACAGAACAGCAGACTAAAGAAGTTCAATCAGTTAGAGATTCTGCGTTGAATGCGAACGATACAGTTGCGTTTTGTAGAAAGATATACAAAGATAAAAATAGATAAGCACTAGTTAAACTGCCCAAATGGGCTTTTTATTGAAAAAAATATTTCTTGTGATATCATAAAAAGTAAAAACAAAAGGATTTGATATGTATGGCGATAGTGTAAAAAAAGAACTTAATGATTTAATTGAAACATACGGTTATTTTGATACTTTTCCAAATGGCGAATTAGCCGGACGTGCTTCTTTGTTGATTGAAAATATGGCTGTGTTCCCAAAGCCTGGTAAGAAAGAAGCCTTCAAGGCGGCAACAGAAAAATTAAATTTATATTTAAAAGAAACAAAGAAAAAAATAAATGGCGAAGAAAAAGAATGTTTTACATTTGAAAGCCGTAATTTGCCAGAATTTAAAGAAGTAGTACGCGAAGTTGTAAAATCGCGCAATAAATAAACAAGAAAAAGGATAAAAAAATCGCCCATTTGGGCGATTTTTTTATTGTGAAACACGCTAAACTATACTTGACAATAGGCGAAATGGTATTATATTTGCGCAGAGGGTTTTTATGAAAATACGTGAAAAAATATTTTGGGTATTTTTTGCCGGATTGATATTGCAATCCGTTGGTACAGTTGCGCATGATGAATACATAAAATCCAAAGAACAAGATTTGCGCAAAAAAATTGAAAGCAAAAAAACAGACATGCAACTTATACCATCTCGTGTAAAATCCCAAGAACATGACAGTATCGTCCATTTTAAAGAAGAATCCCCAGAATACCAAGATTTAACTCAAAAACGTAAAACCAGGCAAGATTTACAAATTTGTATTGCACAATTGGTTGAAAAATCTATGTCAGAATATTGGATCGAAAATTTTCCTAAATATAAATCATACATAGATGCAGCATTTACAACCGCAGAAAAATCTGAACTTAGCCAATATATAGGTGTTGCGCATTTTACACTCAGTTGCGACATAGATACAAATTATTATAAAACAATGGATGAAATTTTATATGGACCATATTGGCGTGAATTTGCAAATTTTGCGATAAATACATCGCCAGCGGTCATTGCAAAATATAAATATGTTCGCACAGTTGCAGAGCAACAGTTTCCGTATATTTATGTACGCAGTGTTTTTTACCAAGGTGGTAAAATTACCACAGATAATCCAGAATACATTGAATCATACCAAGATGCCGAATGGATAAAAAAACAACGCGGACCAATTGACAGTCTAGACAAATACAATCGTATTTTAACAGAATGTGTGAAAACAGGTCGAGATTTATTGCGTGCAAAAAGTGTAAAACCATCAAAATATATGTATGATTTTAATCGTTTGCATAATGTATCAAAAATTTTCACTGCAGATATTAATTTCTTGATTGAAAGTTTGTTTGTTGTGGATTGTGAAAATATCGATTTAAATTCAGCATTATTTAACAAATATAATTCACAGATTTTGCAAAATATCAAACAAATTATGACCATTGATACGCAAATTACACGATTAGAATCAAAACATAATGCAGATATAAAACAAATTGAACACTATTTTGAAAATATGACACACGATAAATTACAAAATGCTTCACAGGAATTACAGCAATTAAAAATAGAATTATCAGCATATAATAACAAAAAAACAAAATAATAACCGCCCAAATACCCACAAAGATTAAGAAATCTTGGGGTTTTGGCTTTATTTTCGAAAGTTTGTGAAAATAAAGACCTTCTTGGGCGGTTCTTGCAACTCCCCAACACTCAGGTTAACGGGGTATTGCTGGTCTTTATGACCTCAAACCCTTGATAAAATCTTTGGGTTTGCTGCGATGTCATAAGACATAAATATTATGTGATATATATAAATTATTTACCATAGGTACGTTTTCCGTGCTTTTTTATTGCAAAATCAAAAATCTATTCTATAATCTTTTGTAATCCGAGAGAGAATAAAACATAAAAGGTAAATAATGAAAAAGATAATTTTATTTTCTCTTGCTTTTGGTTTAATTACAAATTCGGCCTTTGCAACATATTATAAAACCAGCACATCAGATTGCAGTGATGCTGCAATGTTGGCAAGATTGGATTCTGCAACTGCTGAACATCGTGCTGTTATTACAGATGTTACATGTGAATATACTGTGCCAGAGGTAACTCATGTTATTACACCAGCACCAATTGTTGTAAAAAAACCTGTTGTTCATCGTTATGTTGTTAAACCACGTCCAGTTGTTGTTGAATATGTGCCAGTTACAGTTATTAGTGTTGAAGAAGAAGTATGTTCTTGCATAAGTTGTGGTTGTTAAGGTCAGTTTATGAAAGAACAAAGACGCACTGTTGTTGAGGAACGGCAAAAAACAATTGATTTTGTGAAGAAACATCGTGATTCTTGTGTTGTTTCGGATAATATGTGTAAGTTATCTTGCCAAAATGTAGAAATAATAAAATCATTTTGCAAAATAACTGACAGATATATATCTCGTAAAGACGAATATGGTAATGTATACAACTATTTTTCGATACACAGTTATCAAGATGGTGTATTAACAATAACAACAGCGGTATTGTCGGATTCTGTTGCGGCAGAAATAGAAAACCTTTATAATTATGCCGCGACCAGCAAAAATGTAAAAACACGATAATAAATAAAAAAATACCGGCTATTGCCGGTATTTTTTTACAAAATAATGGGATGTTTTGATACAACATAAAATTAGTTAAAAATGCCGGTAAATACCGGTTGAAAAACAATAAAAATAAAACAAAGATTTTGCAAAAAAATTGCTTGCAAAATGCCGGCTTTACTTGCATAATCTTTTGGCAAAAATAATCAACATTAAAGGAGTAACCATGAGTCAAAAATGGGTTTATACTTTCGGTAACGGTTCTGCCGAAGGTCGTGCTGATATGCGCAATTTGCTGGGTGGCAAAGGTGCAAATTTGGCTGAAATGAACTTGGTTGGGTTGCCTGTGCCTGCTGGTTTCACAGTAACAACCGAAGTTTGCACATATTATTATGAAAATGGAAATACTTATCCATCCGATTTGATGGACCAAGTACGTGCCGGTATTGCACATATTGAAAACATAATGGGCAAAAAATTTGCAGATATGGAAAATCCTTTGTTGGTATCTGTGCGTTCTGGTGCTCGTGTTTCTATGCCAGGTATGATGGATACAGTTTTGAATTTGGGTTTGAATGATGAAACAGTCAAAGCATTAGCAAAACATTCTGGTAATGAAAGATTTGCGTATGATTCTTATCGTCGTTTTATTATGATGTTTTCTGACGTTGTGTTGGGCGCAGATATTAATCTGTTCGAACACAAATTAGAAGAAATGAAAGAATCCAAGGGTTATAAAGTTGATACAGAATTGACAGCCAACGATTTGAAAGAATTGGTTGAACAATTCAAAACAATTGGCAATGAAATTGGTAAAGTATTTCCTCAGGATCCATGGGAACAATTAAAATTGGGTATCGGTGCTGTGTTTGGTTCTTGGATGTCTAAAAAGGCAATTACATACCGTAAATTGAATAACATCCCAGGTGATTGGGGAACCGCTGTTAATGTTCAAGCAATGGTGTTTGGAAATTCCGGTGATGATTCTGCAACTGGTGTATGTTTTTCGCGTGACCCTGCAACCGGTGAAAACAAATATTACGGTGAATATTTGATTAATGCCCAAGGTGAAGACGTGGTGGCTGGTATTCGTACCCCACAACCAATGAGCAAAGATGATTCTGGACGTGTATCTTTGGAAGAAGCAATGCCAAATGTTTATCGTGAGTTATGCGATGTACGTGAAAAATTGGAAAAGCATTACAAAGACATGCAAGATATGGAATTCACAATTGAACATGGAAAATTGTGGATGTTGCAATGCCGTAACGGTAAACGTACTGCTGCTGCTGCTGTCCGTATGGCTGTTGAAATGGTGAACGAAGGTTTGTTGACCAAAGAAGAAGCAATCTTGCGCGTTGGTGCTGATCAATTAAACCACTTATTGCATCCAATGTTGGATCCAAAGGCGGAAAAGAAAATTATCGCAATCGGTTTACCTGCATCCCCAGGTGCCGCTGTGGGTCAGGCTGTGTTTAATGCCGAAGATGCTGAAAAATGGGCATCCGAAGGCAAGAAAGTTATGTTAATCCGCTTGGAAACATCACCAGAAGATATTGCTGGTATGAATGCTGCCCAGGGTGTGATTACTGCACGTGGTGGCATGACATCACATGCGGCTGTGGTTGCACGTGGTATGGGAACACCATGCGTATCTGGATCCACAGAAATCAAAATTGATTATGCATCTAAAACAATGACATGTGCATGCGGTGTTGTAATCCACGAAGGCGATTGGGTATCTATTGATGGTGCACGCGGTGAAATTATCGAAGGTGCAATCCCAACCGTATCTGCACAATTGACAGGTAATTTTGGAACATTGATGCAATGGGTTGATGAAATCAAAGATTTGGCGGTAAAGGCAAACGCAGAAACACCAAAAGATGCAAAACAAGCACGTGATTTTGGCGCCCAAGGTATTGGTTTGGCTCGTACAGAACATATGTTCTTTGACCCATCTCGTATCCAAGATATGCGTGAAATGATTTTGGCTGATGACGAAGCCGGTCGTCGTGCTGCATTGGATAAATTGTTGCCATATCAAAAAGCAGACTTTATCGAATTGTTCAAAATCATGGATGGTCTGCCAGTAACAGTTCGTTTGATTGACCCACCACTACACGAATTCTTGCCACACACAGAACCAGAAATGCAAGAATTGGCAAATCATATTGGTAAATCTTTGGAATTTGTGAAAGCACGTTCCGAAGCATTGCGTGAATCAAATCCAATGTTGGGTCATCGTGGTTGCAGATTGGCAATTACATATCCCGAAATTTGTGAAATGCAAACACGTGCAATTTTGTCTGCTGCAATTGAATGCAAAAAAGCAGGTGTCAAAGTATTTCCAGAAATCGAGGTTCCACTTGTTGGTTCCAAGAAAGAAGTTGATATCGTTAAAACAGTCATTGATGCCACAGCCCAGGCATTGTTTGCCGAAGTCGGCGAAACAGTCGATTACACAGTCGGTTCAATGATTGAATTGCCACGTGCTGCAGTTTTGGCTGACGAAATCGCAGAAAGTTGTGAATTCTTTGAATTTGGAACAAACGATTTAACACAAACAACATTGGGTATGTCTCGTGACGATACAGGTAAAATCTTGGATGAATATCGTGCACGTGGTGTTTATGTTGCTGATCCATTTGCATCTGTTGACCAACTGGGTGTTGGTTTGTTAATCAAAGATGCTGTGGCCAAGGCACGTAAAACCAAAGGCGACAAAATTCATCTGGGCGTTTGTGGTGAACATGGTGGTGATCCTGCATCTATCGAATTCTTCCATAATTGCGGATTTAATTCGGTATCATGCAGTCCGTTCCGTGTGCCAATCGCACGTTTGGCAGCAGCCCAGGCAGCTGTTAAATTCCCACGCAAAAAATAAAATTGCGCTGGAAAGAAATAAAAAAAACTCTCACGTTTGTGAGAGTTTTTTGTTATAATATAAATTACGAAAATACACGCGAAAGGAATCCTAATATGTCAAAAACACAAATTTTGCCAACATCACTTTGGAAATTTTATATCAAATACGCTATCAAAGATTATAAATTTTTACTAATTTGTTGGATGATTGCGTTGTTAGTGATGTTTTCGGGTGGTGTGATTTGGCCAAATTTTCAACGTTGGGTTGTTGCATTGTTTGAGAATCCAATTCCCGATGGCATGACTTTTATTCAATATGCAATGCCGACAATTATACTAATAACTGTGTTGAATATGTCGATGACATTGGGCGAGTTAACTTGTCAAACACTTGACTCTCATTTATGGCCAAGAATTTCCAATCGAATATCAGAAACATTAACAACATACACACATCGGCAATCCATGAATTTTTGGACTGAAAAAATGTCTGGTTCAATAAATTCGCAGATAAATTATATCACCGAAGGAATGACACTGGGGATTACTGAATTGTGGCGCTGTGTTGGACGTTTAGGTGTAATTTTGGTGAACGGTGCATTATTACTGGCTATCAACAAATACGTTGCGTATTTGTTTGTATTTGCGTTGGGGTTCAGAATAATATACGCATGGCGTATGCGTGGTCGTGTTAAAAGAGCCAGTGAAGAGGCATCTGGTGCAAGAAGTTCGTTGACAGGAAAATTAGTTGACAGTTTTTCTAATTATTCAATTGTGAAATCATTTGCTGGTACTGAAAAAGAACGCAAAATCTTGGATAAACCACGTCAAAAGCATGTGCAAACACAAATGTATTCGCGTTATACTATGCGTTTATTTTGGGCTTTTCCTGGGTTGTTGTGGGATTTATTGTTTGGTCTAACAATTTTATTCTGTTGCATTTTATATCAACGTGGTGAAATAGCAGTTTCGGAAATCATATTTACAATATCTGTTTATTTAGAGGTAATGAATGCGGTTGGAATGTTAATAAACAGATTTCCCGAAATTATAGATAAATTGGCGGCTGCAAAAAAAGCATATCGTGATTTGGTGGTGCCTTTGGATATTGTGGATAAAAACGATGCTAAACCATTGCGTGTTAACCTTGGGTGTATTGAATTCCAAAATGTATATTTCAAATATAAAAACAAAAATAAAAATGTTTTAAAAGATGTTTCTTTGACGATAAATCCGGGGGAACGTGTTGGAATTGTCGGACTGTCTGGTGCTGGTAAAACAACATTGGTGAATTTATTGATGCGTTTTTATGAACCGACACAAGGGACAATTTTAATAGACGGTCAAAATATACAAAATGTAAAACAGGATTCTTTGCGTGAAAATATTTCGTATATTCCCCAAGACCCAACAATGTTTAACAGAACGATTGGCGACAATATTGGATACGGTAAAACAAATTCGTCCAAGTCAGATATAAAACGTGCGGCAAAATTTGCGGCCGCGGATAAATTTATTATGGATACCGAAAAAGGTTATGATTCTTTGGTTGGTGATAGGGGGGTTCAATTATCTGGTGGTCAGCGCCAGCGAATCGCAATCGCGCGTGCATTCTTGAAAAATGCCCCGATATTGATATTGGACGAGGCGACATCTGCTCTGGATTCCGAAACCGAGGTTGCAATCCAAAAAGCATTTGATAAATTGTCGGCAGGTCATACAACATTGGTTGTTGCACATCGTTTGTCGACATTGCGTAATATGGACAGAATCATTGTCTTGGATAAAGGGCGCGTTATTGAATCTGGAACGCATAATTCTTTGTTGCGCAAGAAAGGCTTGTATGCAAGGTTATGGAATATGCAATCAGGTGGATTTTTGCAAGATAAATAAATTTTATTGACCCAGAAAAATAAAGTTTTTATGATGTAACCGTAGGAAAAACATCTTTAACAAAAGGAAGAAAAATGAAAAAATTAGTTTTAGTAAGTTTGGTATGTGCAATGGGTGCTATGTCAACAGCTAATGCTGGTTGGTTTAGTAACTTGTTTTCAAAAGAAACCGAACCTCAAACATTAAGCGAAGCATGTAATTCTGATGAAATTACTGCTGTTTGCCCAGAAATTGTATTGGGCGAAAAAACATTGGCGGGTTGTTTGTCTGACAATGTAAAATCTTTATCTAAAAAATGTGCAAAATTTGTAAAGAAATCAATCAAAGAAAATAAAGATTTGGTTTTGGAACAAAAAGATGATGCAACAAATGCTGTCAAAGAACAAGTGCAAGAAGTAAAAACAGCGGTTGCAGAAAAGAAAGCACAAAAAGAAGAAGTGAAAAAATCTTTCAAAGATAAAAAAGCTACAATCAAAACAAATGCCAAGGCTGCTGGTAAAGAAATCAAAGAAGCTGCCCAGGCAGTAAAACAAGATGCTGTTGAAACAGGTAAATCTATGAAAGAAATTGTTAAATAAAACAATCTGTTTTTTATTTATAACACCCACGATTTATTCATGGGTGTTTTTTTATGAAAAAAATGATTGATTCTAACTGATTTTTTCTGTTTACACGCTTAAATCAAAAATGCTATAATAATTCTAAGTGAAGGTTTAATTATATAAAAATGGCGGATTTAAGCCGTTTTAGGAGAGCTCTATGAAAAACCAAAAAATTGCAAATGCATACAAAAATGCTGCGGGGACTGTATTTTTGTTGGTGAGTGGTTTGTTAATGTGGTCTGTGTTTTCTGATATGAAAGCATATGGCGACCCAATTGCACCGACGGCTGTTGCTCAATCTCGCGTTAATCCTGCTCGTACTGCGGCTGCGCGTAAAACGACAAACACACGTTCGACAATTGCGCGTTCAACTGCAACACGTACAACCACAACACAAAATGCAGGACGTAATATTCAAACACGCAGTGTGAGTGTGCGCAGTACAGGTACAACAAAAAATGTGCAACCCAACACAAATAACGTAAATCGTTCGGTTGCATCGCGCAGAATTGTGAATAATAACAGTAATAATATGACAATGCGTGGTGTGGCATCGCGTTCAACACAACGTGTGGTTGCACGTAATGCATCTACTCCTTCGCGTGTAAGTTTGGTTGGGACAGGAATTCGCGCCTCTACGGGTACTGGTGTCAGCGTTTCGTATTTATCCAGTAAATTATACACAGGAAATTATTCAAATATCATCGATTCTACAACGGGTTTAATTTCTGCTGATGCATACAGTAATTGTTTGGAAAGTTATTATACATGTATGGATGAAATTTGTACAGCGCGTAGCGAAACCAAAGGACGTTGCTCTTGTGCTGGTCGTGCAACGAATTTCTTGCAAGCCGAAACAGCATTGGAAAGGGCAAACGAAGAACTTATCAGTTTGTCCGGTCAATTGGCTTTGTTAATTTCAACCAAGGGTAAAGATGTTAGCGAGGCTTTCAAATTAACTGATGCTGAAAAAGTAATGAATTGTGTTTCTTGGAAAGATTTAACTGCTCAATATGGTACAGATTACAGTGTGACCGAGGTAAAGAGTTGGTGTAATTCACATGGAATGTACTCTTCGGCTGCTTGTAAAGAACCTGATTATTGTAAAGAAAGCGGTAACAATTTCGGATTCGATATTAAAAATATAGATGGTTCGTCATCGGATATTTTGGCTTCTTTAAAAGCATGGGCTGATGCCAAGGATTTTGCCAAGAATTATACAGAAAACGATACAAATAATTTGTTAAGCCAATATACAACTATTTCTGGTGTTGTAAATGGATTGTCTGGTATTAACGAAACTGTTGATACATCACAGGCTGCATTGGATGGTTTGGCAAATAAATGGGGATATGAATTATTTGAATATGCTCATAATAATGTTTGTGGTCGTGTGTTAGATTCATGCTTTAACGGAATATACGAGGCTTGTGGTACGCCACCATCTGGTACAGATTCTGCGGGTAATAAAATTGGTAAATGCGCAAATGGCGCGTCCAGTTCTTGCCCATATAATTACAATAGTGCGATTTCCGTTAAAACAACGGGCGATGGTTCTGGCGAGGTTACATTGAACGAACGTGGTTCTACGGGCAGCACAACATCCACATCGGCCAGTTGCTTTGGTTATACAAATACTAATGGCGATCCGTATTCTTCTTTGCGTGGGCCTGTTGCGGATGCACGTCGCAGTATTATGCAAAAATACTTACTTGATGCAAATGCGGCTTGCGATGCATATGGTAATTCGTTAAAGACAACGGCACAAAACATAAATTATCAAAAGATTGCTGCTGAACAGGCATTGCGTCAAAAACGTATGGAATTCTATAACGAAGAAGAAGACAAGATAAAGAAAGATGCAATCGCTGCTATTACAAACTTTAATGAATGTATCAGTGAAATCTGGGATTGTTATAACGAAAATTCGGATGAAGAAAACTGGACAACGGCTCGTATAAAAACATACTGTGCCCAGGTTTCAAATGTTCCACACTGTTATGAACCCATGATTTGTAATATGGCACCGGTTCAATTCAAAAAGATTATCGATGAACCAGATAGCGACAGATGTACATTCAGTGTGAATCGTGACGAAAATACTTGCCGCAATGTTGTCACATTGAATGAAATCTTGTACAAGGCAACACCAACAGATTTCGTGAGTTCAGAAAACTGGGATGATGTTATAAATGGTACTATCACAAGTCATTCTAACGAAATCCGCGAGGCTTGCCTGATGAAGGCCTTGGGTTGTGAAGATAATGCCGCAGGTACAGAATGTCTGCGTAATTGGACAAAGCCCAGTGCTGATTAAGATAACCTATGAAAATATAACACCCGATGAAAATCGGGTGTTTTTTTATATAAACACTATTTTTTATGTTGCAATAAATGCTTTTGCATAATTTTTTCGACAAAAACCTTGACTTAATGCAAAAAAATGTTATTCTTTGCATAAAGTTTTAGACATTTGTGTCAAAACAAAACAAGAACAATTTAATAAAGGCGAAAGAAAATGGGCAATTTTGCAATCTTTCAAACCGGTGGCAAACAATATCGTGTGCAGGCTGGCGACACAATCAAGGTTGAAAAAATCAATGCCGATAAAGATGTCGAATTTGATAAAGTCTTGATGGTTGGCGACAAAATCGGCAATCCATATGTCGAAGGTGCACGCGTTATCGCAACGGTTGTTGAACAAAAACGCGATGACAAGGTTTTGGTGTTCAAGAAAAAACGTCGTCAAAACTATCGTCGTACCAAGGGTCATCGTCAATACCTTACTGTATTGAAGATCAAGGAAATCAAGGGCTAGTTCCCGCCAAAGGAGTTAAATTATGGCACACAAGAAAGCTGGTACCTCTACTTCGAACGGACGCGACTCTGCGGGACGCAGATTAGGCGTTAAAAAATCCGGTGGTGCACGTGTTATTCCTGGCAATATTATTATTCGCCAACGTGGCACAGCCTTCCATCCTGGATTGAATGTCGGTATGGGTAAAGACCACACAATATTTGCCAAGGTTACTGGAACTGTGAAATTCAAACGTGGTTTGAATGATCGTAAAACAGTTTCTGTTGTTCCTGATACAGAGGCAAAATAAGATTAAAACACCCGGCAATCGCCGGGTGTTTTTTTGCTCTTTTTTCTACATTCAAAATGTGGTATAATATATCCATATATGAGGAATGTATTTTTATGTTTTTTGGCGGCAATTATGTTTGCGCCCAATGCCATGGCGGCATTGACGGGGTCTCGGTCTATCCAAAAAAATGAAACCAGCACAGAAAATATTCGCGTTGCGACACCGGTTCGTACCGGGGCTGCACGCAATTCTTCGACCACAGCAAATCGTTCCGATACCACAACAACGCGTGGTGCTGATTTGGTATCACGTTCTGCGGTACGTCATGGCGATACTGTTGGAACGCGTGGTGAAAATACCATGTCTGTGGCATCCAGAACGCAAGATAAAACAAAAAATACAGGACTGAAATCGCGTAATCAAACAAATCGTGTGGATGTTGTATCACGTGTCAAGACAGGCTCATCAAGCGAAATTTCTCGTAATGATAATGTTGAACGTAATGTTGCAAATCGCGCAGCAACAAACGTCAAGAAAGTAAGCGCGGCGGATGTTTCTGCTGCCAAAGATTTATTGGAACAAACGGCCAGTTTGAACAAATCTTGCCAAGAACAATACAATGAATGTATGGATCAATTTTGTGCAGTTGTAGATTCAAATCAAAAAAGATGTAGTTGTTCTGCAAATTTATCTAAATACACCAGTGTACAAGAGGCTGTGACCAAGGCAAACGATGAATTAAATCAGGTTGCTCAACGTATTCGTTATGTTGGTTTATCCGCAGATGAAATTCGTGCTATTATGACCGAAACCGAGGCAGAAGCAGAATTGAGTGGTAAAAAAGATACCTCAGAAACGCGCAGTATGTTAACCAGAATTGAATCTTTAATCAAAGATCCAACAACCAAGACGACATCTGTGGCTGATAATGATTTTAACCTGGATTTGGATCTAGATTTTTCTGATGACAGCGCAGATATATTTAGTTTGGATTTTCTGAATAATGAAAATGATAGTATTTCCAGCAAGCGCGGAACTGCATTATACAGTGCTGCGAAAAAACGTTGTAAAACAATACTGAATAATTGTGTTGATGTTGGCGCTACATCAAATCAAATCACTGGAAATTATGATTTAGCAATTGATAAAGATTGCATCGCGTACGAGCAGGGTTTAACAAAAATGAACCAAACATTACAATCAAATGTACGCAGTGCAGGATTGATGTTGCAAAAGGCACGTCTTGCCGTATTACAAAACAAGAATCAATACGATCCCAAGGGATGTATTGGTGCATTGGAATCTTGTATGACTGATGAAATGGTTTGCGGTTCAGATTACGAAAAATGTTTGGATCCAACAAAAAAATATATTGATGAAAATGGCAAAGTTGTTTTGGGACAAAATTTAACCAACATCACTGAATTTATGCAAGATTTTAATAATGGCGAGATAACCAGTGATAAATTATCTTCTGCGAATACCATCAATATTGACGATACCAGTTGCAAGAATAACCCGGATGGTACATGTGTTATAAAATATTTGTTAACAAAAATTGGAACAGGTGCAACAATCAAAGACGGTGGTTTGTGTCGTGCTGTGCTGGATAAATGTCAACAATATACATATAACACATCTGGTAATGCTTATAATCCATACAATGATATTGTTGTAAATTATGTTCAACGTGCAATGGTTAATATAAAATCTGCACAACAAAGAATTATATCTGATTATGCATCAACCTGTATGACCGAGGTTGCATCTTGTTATAATCAACAGGTGACCCAGGTTAATTCTTGGTCATCAGTGGCATCTGTGTCCAGTATCAAAGGTGTTATGACTGGTGCATGTCGTAATGTTGCATTAACTTGTGCATACGCTGTGTTTGCAAATATGTGTACCATAGGCGAGGCAAACGCAATCAGTTGGGTTGCCGAAGAAGAATATGGAACACAAAACCCATCTTGTACTGGACGTTGCGATCCAGAACACCAGGGTATTTGTATCGAAGGTATTTCTGAATTATTCTATCAATCATTACTGTGCCCAGAAAATTCTACATATGTACCAAGTACAGTGACACCAAATTGTTCTGCTGGTGCATCACCAAATCGTTCTATCCAGGGTTGTGTAAATACACAATGCAGATGCAACGAAGGTTATACATCATGGAATGGATCTTGTTTGGCGACATGTCCTACGGGCGACAGATATCGTAATGATTCTGGTACGTGTACAGAATGTAAATCTGGTAATGTATTATCGGGTGCTACTGCGGCACAAACTACTACGGATTCAACAACAAATACTGTGACAGTTATACCTGCAACAGAAAACAATGCGTGCAGTGTTCCTACACCTGAACCATAAAAGTTTTCAATTAATCGCTTAATATTTTTTCCATAAACACATTGTGATTATCTAATTCTTCTTGATGCGCTGGGAATGTACGTTTTGGAAAGTTTGCACCGATTTTAGGATGATTTAATAATGCCTGGTGTTGTTGTGCAATTACGTCGTTAATATCGGGTGCTGGGGCAGTATTTTCTAACTCTAAAAACACTTTTGCCAAAATTTCAGCATCAATCAAAGCCCCATGGGCATCTGCACGAGCGGTAAGTGGCACCCCAAACCATTTTGCTAATGCATCCAGGGTATATGCCTTTGGTCCAAATACACGATTTCTGGCAATAACAATAGAATCGCGTTGTTGTTCGCGTGAAATCTGTGGTAATCCTAATTTGGCCAATTCAAAATTTAAAAAAGGAAAGTCAAAATCAAAACCATTATGTGCAACAATAGGGCTGTCTTTGACAAAATCCAAAAATTTTGGCGCAACCTCGCTCATCTTTGGTTTGTCTTCCAAAAACGCATTAGATATTTTATGAACCATATATGTTTCTGGCGGAATAATCTTGCCTTCTGGATTTATGTATTCATGGAAAGTATTTTCTGTTAAAACACCGTCAATCAATTCCACCGCACCGATTTCAATGCATCTATCGCCTCGTGTCCATTCAAATCCAGTCGTTTCAATATCAAAACAAATTATTCTTGCCATAATTTCTCCTTAAAAAATCTGATTGAGATAAGCAATTTTTTTGTATTATAATAAAGTCATGCAATTAAATCTAGAAAATCTTAACGATGCCCAATTAAAAGCGGTATATAAAACCCAGGGGCCTTTATTAGTATTGGCTGGGGCTGGAACCGGTAAAACGCGTGTGTTAACAACCCGTATAGGTTATATTTTATTTAAAAATTTAGCGAACCCTTGGCAAATATTGGCATTAACATTTACAAACAAGGCCGCAAATGAAATGAAAAACAGATTAGATGCCATGGCCCAGGGTGCGTTTTATGCACGCGATATATGGTGTGGAACATTTCATTCAATATGTTTGCGTATTTTGCGTTCAAATTATGCTGCCGCTGGATTGCGTCCAGATTTTTTAATTTATGGCGAAGATGATCAGAAATCTGTTGTAAAAAAAGTTTTGTCTGATATGGGTATAACAACAACGAAAAAGCCCGCAGAATGCATAGAAGATTTTTCCAGAATCAAAGATCGTGGAATAACCCAACACGAAAATAATGACAAAGTTTTCAAAGCATATAACGAAGAATTAAGACGACTTGGTGCGGTTGATTTTGGTGATATTATTTTATTAACACTTCGTTTGTTTGAAAAAAATCCAGATATATTGGCAAAATATCAACATCAATTTCAATATATACTGGTTGATGAATTTCAAGATACCAATGCTGCCCAGATGCAGTTGTTAAAATTTTTGACCAAAAATACAGAACAGCCGAATATTTGTTGTGTTGGTGATGACGACCAATCTATATATTCTTGGCGCGGTGCAGAAATTAAAAATATATTAGATTTTGAAAAAAATTTCCCAGGTGCCGAAATAATACGACTGGAAATTAATTATCGCAGCACAGGGAATATCCTGGGGGCAGCAAATTCTTTAATTCGTCATAACACAGGCAGATTGGGTAAAGATTTACAGACCGCAGACATAAATTATAATGGTGACAAGGTTTATGTTTTTACATTGGGTACAGATTTAGACGAAACTCGTTTTATCGCGAATGCAATTGTTCGTGATGGTGAAATATATAATAATAAAACGGTGCTGATTCGTTCTGGCGGTTTATCAAGATTGTTTGAAGAAGAATTTGCACGTCGGCAAATTCCATACCGTTTAATTGGTGCAACCAAGTTCTATGATAGAATGGAAATTCGTGATGTAATTGCCTATATCAGATTATTAGTTCACCCGTTTGATGATATGTCTTTCTTGCGTATAATAAGCAAACCGCGTCGTGGTTTTGGTCCTTCGGCAATTGATAAAATTCGTGCCTGTGGTGAAAATTTAATGGCTGGATTACGTGCATGTCCATTAAAGGGAAAACAACAAGAAATGGCCGCAGAATTTTTGTCTGTATTTAACTTTGATTGGGAAAATATGTCACCACGGGATGCCGTCCAAAAATTATTAGATGATTCTGGATATATTAAAATGTGGCAAGAATCCAAAGATGTGGATGCATCTGACAGAATTGGAAATGTACGCGAATTGATAAATAGTGTCGTGTCAAAATATGATTCATTAAATGATTTCTTGGAACAAGCAGCACTGATGATGACGGATGATAATGATGAACCAGATGAATTAAATAATAATGTGGTAAATATAATGACAATCCATGCTGCCAAGGGATTAGAGTTTGATACTGTATTTTTGCCCGCTTGGGAAGAGGGGATTTTTCCAAATGAAAAATCTATCAATGATGGTTCTGTCGAAGAAGAACGCAGATTGGCATATGTTGCATTAACACGTGCACGAAAAATTGCGATTATAACTAACGCTGCTTGTCGTGTAATGTACGGCACGCGTCAATATAATACCCCCAGTCGATTTATCAACGAAATGGACACCCAGTATTTGAATTTTGGTAATGACAGACCTGCACAAAAACCACAAACATACACACAACAAAATTATGTAAAAAAAACATATTCTGAACCACGTAAAACATTGGTTGGTCGTCAGGCAAAACACAGCGATTATGGTACAGGTGTTATTATTGAAGAAGGCACTGGTATTTTAACTATTGCTTTTGGTTCGCGTGGCATCAAAAAAATTGCCAAAGATTTTGTTGAAATTATATAAATTATTTCTTTAAATTTTTTAGTTGTTTCCAACGCTTTTTGGCGGTGTCCCATACTTTCTTAACATCTTTTTGAACATCTTGACCAATTCCAGCATCTATTTTTCCACCCCATTTTTCAGCCAAACTTTCAGATTTATCTGCAATATAACAAACCAATAATAATGTCAGAATCAAAATAATTGACCCGCCCAAGAAATCATTCATACCCTGTGGTGGTGTAAAACTGCCTGTTCTGGGATCTATGATAAACGACAGCAAAGATAATGATACACCAATAGCAATGGCCAAACATATAAAATACACGGCTGCTTTGACGATACGATTTATTTGGGTTTCCAATTTTTCGGCTTTGAATATGCTTAAAAACGTATTAAATATATCTCCTGCAACACCCTTATAATTAGTTTTTGCCGTTGTTTCTGCAATTGCTGTAAACGGCAATAACATCAATGCCAAAAAGATATCGGCAATAACCCCTAATGCTATGAATAAATATTTCCAGATACACTTTAATGATAAATAAGTTACATATAACCCAACAAGAACAGAAAATAAACTAACCCCAACACCATTAACAACCCATTGCCATCCTATTTTCATTGTTGTCATAAAGAAATTAGACATCTGTGATGGAATACATAATAATTCAGCAGCCGATGTTGCTGTTATTTGTAAATCGCGTGGTGTGTACATTACAGCATAATTTTTAATAGCATCGCAATTATTTTCCAATTGAATTCCGGATATACTGGTTGTTGCATCCAGAATAAAACTGGATATAAATGCACCAACAGATATAATTGGAACCATTATCATTGCAAAATATTTTGCAATGCCCATTTTTAATATAATAATCCATACAGAAATCCAAATACCTGTGGTTATAACATCTTTCAATGCCTTTTTTGCATCCCCAGATGATATAGATAAATTGTATGCTTCAAATGCCACCCAAAATGCGTAAGCCAACAGCATAAATAAAACTATAAAATTCACAAAAGAAGCCTGTGATGAATTAGAATTCAACGGTGGAATTAATGCGTTTCCTATCTTGGCCATTCCACCCATAAATGCCAATCCTAATTTTGCATCAATGGGAACACTGGAAACTGTTGGCCCTGGACCAAATCGGGTTAATTCATCAGATATTTGATTGTTAACTAACTCTTGATTGTGTGGTGTTGCCCACATACCGTAATCACCGACTTCGCCTATGCCAGCAAATACCGGTGTGGTTAAAAATATAGCGACCCCAGCAATTAAAACCTTTTTCAAAAAATTATGAATTTTTATCATTTAATAAATCCATTATCCTTTAATCGTTTAATTGAACCATCAAACCATTTTCGTGGTGCACGCCAAACTTTTTTACCCAAATCGTATGTCCATTGACCAATATCAAATTCTGCCCCAGTTGACATATCGGTTTTATCATCGTGTATAACGGGCAACTTGACTTTCCCAGCAGGAAGTAGTTTGTCTATTTTTGGACTCAATACATAATAATACAGCAAGAACAATCCCACCATTGTAATCAAGAATTGCCATCCGTCTTCCAAGAATTCAAATGCACCAGGATGTGCAACCTCGATGCTTTCTTTTTGTTGCAAGAAACATTCCTTGAATTTATCTTTATCAACCAATCCGTCAGCATCTTTTGATGATGATTCGCAGGTTTTAAAAGCATACATAACAGATTCTGTTTCTGGGGTTTTATTTTGGATAACACCGGTGTCTTCAAATAATGGTGGTAAAATAGATGTGTATCCATCAACTGGTGCTGGGAAAATTGCATCCGCAGCATAGAATATAATAGAAAACAATAACACAATTTTTAAACTTATTGATATCACGGATAAAGCAGCCTGAATAACGATTTCCAGTGATTTCCTAAATAAATTAGACGCAACTTTCCATACTCTTTCATATGCTGCTGCCGCAATTAAAACCGGCAAAAATATAATAACGAAAACGACTTTGAATAATATAGAAAATATCTGAAAGAATAAATCAAAACCGATAATCAAAAATGCCAAGACCAGTGCAAATCCAGCACCCCAGGTTAACATACCACCACCCAATCCCATCCATGCATAATTCATCAAAGCAAAACCACCCGCAGCCCCGGCTAACATAATAGCATACAAATTGCCCAACACACACATAAATGCCCCAGATACAGGTGCCATTGCACCTTGCAATTGTGCGGAATTAAATACAACATTACATTCTGTTGCTGATCCAATATTTGTCGCAGCCATAGATAACGCGGAACCAATGTATAATACCGGTGATATTAAAATGTCAGACACAGCTAATAAAGATTCTGATGGTCGTATACTTAGTGCGCCAATAGCAACACCCGCAATAGCGACTCTTAAACCTAATTTCCATACAGGGTCGAACCAGGTTTTGAAATCAATGTCGTTTGAATTTGTAGAATACTCACTATTTTTCTTCATCTTTTCCCAAACATATTTAATAGCAGATATAAATAAATAAATAGCAAATCCAGCCGCCATTAAAATCCACAAATTACTAACAATACTGTCCCAGAACAATTGTGATGCAGAACCTAAAATATTCAATAATTGAACAACATAATCACCCAAGAACATAGTACCAACATGTTCAACGCCATCTTTGGCACCTATTGCAAATAAAAAGTTATCAGTTGATGTGTATGTCAAGGCACCCCCACCAATAGCCGAAGATAAATACCATACCCCCAACCCCAGTGCAATCAGAACACCTAAAATTTTCAGTATCACAGAAATCCACTGAAACTTATTCATCTTTATGCCTTTTTACCATGTTTTATTATTGTTTTTGCAACAGTTTTTATTTTATTGGCATAACCCTTTGTTGCGGTCATTAAATCATCGCCCCAGGCTTTTCCAACAGCATTATCGCTTTCGGATACTTCAAACATACCCAATATAGATTTTGTAACATTTGGTATGTTATCATAAATAAATGTCAAAACATATACTAATACAACAACGCTGGCCAATGTTAAATCGTTCATCGTGCTGGTATTCAAATCATTTTCAAATACAGAACCATTTTGAATAGCATTCATCAATTCGGCAAATTGATTTGTATTATTTGCATCGGTAAAGAAAGTAGCAATAATAACTAAAATAACAGTATATGTAATAACCGCAGCGCCCAAAGAAATAATTGCACTAATCATATTTTTTATTTGTTCAACCCCTACGGTTTTACCTAAACTTTTTATCCAAGACAACCATGTTGGAACATCTTTTGCATCTTGGAAAGCCGCAGACAATAAAGAAAAAGGAAAGAAAAATGCGAACATGGCCATTGCGATAATAACATCCGCAAAATAACACAAAAATTTGAAAAACATTTTAAAGAAACTCCAAAACAAATAGGCCCCAATAATTGCCAAAATAAAATGTTTTATTAATGCGCCTATTCCAAAAAACATAGACCAAGAAAAAGCGGCATCCAACATAGCAATACCTAATCCCATAAATGCCTGGAATTGTGTGATTGTAACTTTTGCAATATTAATAATTGTATCGCGTAATTCCGGTCTGAATATCCCAGAGTTTTCATCCATCGGTAATGTGGTATATGAAACCATGGTATCCATTTGTTCGGGTGTACGGCTAACTATTGCCGTAGCATATGTTTGCGTAACATATGCCACCGGTTCAAATGTAACCTGTGTTATAAAACGTGGTAATATCGGCCCTAATGCTAAAAAAGATAAAGCAAAAATAGAATTTATAAATACAGGACGCACAGATTTGTCAAACCAACCATCAGAAAATCCTGATGTTAAATTTTTCCAAACAGCACCAAAAATATAAAAAGCAAATATAACTAAAAATAATACAATGCATACATCATACATTTTTTCGTATGCTGCTTTGGATGCTTGCGAAATAATTTGGAACATACGGTCAAATACCGGACAGGACCAGCATTGAACAGTACTCGAAATAATTTGTTGTCCCCATTCCATAATTATTTTCCTTTGAACACGTTCCAAATATTTTTTGCTTTACCAGGCATCGCTTTGGCAATACCCCAACCAGTTTTTGCTTCGCCTTTTACTTGTTCAAACAAATTGGTTGCATCTTTGCCAACATATCCGACCAATTTTTCACGTGTAACTTCAAACATTTTACGCATCAAAAAGAAAGTCAAAATACAAGATAACCATAATACCGCATGACCACTAAATCCACTGGACGAACTGACATTAGGTAAATTAGAATACGCGACACCATTTGCTGCTGCGACAAACGAACGGTTGTTCCATTGGAACAGTGCACGAACCAATGCCAAATTCACACATAAAATAAAAGCGCATGCAATCATTGTTATAACAATTTGTTTTAATGCCTCGATAATACCAGAAAATGCAGGCCATATATCAAACCATTTATCACTCTTTTTTGCAACCCATGCAGCGATATTAAACGGATATAAAATTAACGCCATACCAAAATTGAATATTGCCTGAATAATCAATAACGCCATAAACAAATTACAACCAACAAATGTGGAAATCAGCAAAATGCCAGTTATGACGTTCATAAATCCTTGACCGCTGTTGTGTACCATCAATGTTGTCAAAGATTGCAAACCATTTGTCAAGTACCTAAAACCACGTTTTACCACAGTATTATTGGCTTGGGACAAAACATGCACAGGTTGTATTAAATATTCGCAAGATTCTTTATCCAACCATCCTGCATTTGCCAAATTTGCAGGACACGAAACTTTATCATTGACCACTTCACCGACATTTGATGTATGTTTGATAATTTCCATGGTATACAACGAACCAAAACTTAAAAAAGGATTAATTAAATTTTTTGCAATTATTTGCGGTGTCAAAGATAATAGAATAACAGCCACCAATGCACGTATAGATGGTTTTACAACATTTTCTGTGATTTTCATACCACTGACATCGTTAATAGAATCACCAGATTTAAAGCCAAATGTGGATAACCAAAATTTTGGTATGTACAATTTGACCAGATATAAAGCAATATAAAATGCTAAAAATCCCCAAACCAACAAAAATATAATTCCATCACGATTATGCCCAACGAAATATTCATAACTGCCTGTTGCAACATTCATAAAAGAACTTATTATAATTGGAATTAAACCTGAAATATCCAAAGAATCAGCAGATGGTATAATACCCCAAGCACACGCAACATCTGGTACAAAAGCACCAAATATTACCAATAATCCGCACAAAAATTTTTTTATATAATTCATTTTTTATAATTATAGCACATTTTGTTAAAATTATGGTATAATTAAAATCATGAATTGGTTAAAAAAATTTTGGATAGTATTTTTATCATTTCTTCCTGTATCAGCTGGTGGTGTTTCTGCGCTGGCGATTGGTGGAATTGTGTTTGGTAGCGGTATAATAGGATATTCTATTTATCAGAATGTTTCACCGGTAAGCATATCTGATGCATTAAACTTTTTTTCGACATGTTGGTCGTGCCAGTTATTTTCCGATATCATGGTTGAAATGTCTGGTATTTTGCCAATGACATATAAAGAATTGGGTGAAATAATAATTCCATTTGCGCTGGCATTAACTGCGATATGGTTCGCATGGCAATTGTTCCAGGTTTATGTTGGTTCTGGTCAGGGTAAATTTGATGCCTGGAATATTGGCGGCAAATTCGGTAGTCATATGGTAAAGTTTGCATTTGTATTTGCGTTGTTAATGGTGCCATTACCACGAATAATATCTTCTGTTGTTATTGAACCCGTATTCAATATTGGACTATCTATGAATTATGCTATGTCTTTGACAGATGCAAATCAAAAAACAATGCGTGAAAATTATGCAAATTGTATTGTTGTAACGGCTGTTGCAGACAGCGCCAGTATCCGCCATTATAACCAAAATTCTGATGTTGGCGCATTTTCACCACGTTTTCGTCATAACTTGACATGTCAACTTGCCAATGTCCATCAAATGACAGGACTGGGGATGACTGTTGGGTGGACTTTATTAAACACTGCGTTCAATTATGACAATATGCACAAAATATTATGGCGCGTTCCATTGTTTCCAAATATCCCAATGTTATTTACCGGATTGTTAATTATGGCATTATATTTTATTGCGTTATTGCCAATACCGTTATATTTCTTGGAAATATTTATAAAATTATCCATAGATTTTATACTTTTGCCGTTAACCCTGCTGAGTTGGCTGTTTGATAAATGGGCAATTTTCCCAAAAGGCAAGGGTAATGTGAAACAAATCATAGACGATGTTATTTCTGGGACATTGGGTTTGGCTTTAACGGGTATATTTATAACATTTACAATAATTGTATTAGGCCAGGTTTTCAATAATTGGGGGGATGTATCTGTTTTACAAGAGGCAATTACCCAGAATAATCCGCAAATGTTATCAGATGCATTATTATCAACATCTAAAAATACATCACTTTTGACACTGATTTTATTAGGTATATTTATGACAATGTTTATGTTAATGATACCTGCATTGATAAAGTCTATATTTAATGTGACGGTATCTGATAAATACTATCAGGAAACAAAAACCAGTTTACAAAATGCATGGAATGGCGCGAAAAAGTGGTGGAAAGCCGCAAAAAAATAAAAATCAAGTTTTTTATTTGCATATACCCCCTTTTTTATGTCCTCCGAATCTGATATACTAGGTATCGTGATGAAACAAATTCCGATTCTTTATTGGCCTCGAAAAACCACTGATGATTCTGAATATCAGATGGCACGCAAGGTTATAAATAATGCGACGGGAACCATGCCTTCGGTTATTTCTGATAACCTGGATTTGGATGCCATAATGAATGAAAATCCAGAATCGGTGGTATATTATCCTGTTTTTTGTGGCTCGACAGGTTGGTGGGGGGAATTATTGGGTGCTGGGGCCGTTATTGTTGATAAAATGATAATTTCTCCGGAATGTCAGTTAATGGTGATTCAATCTGATAAAAATGCTAATTCCAAGGGAACGAATCAGTTGTTGGCTGCGGAAATATATCCAACCAGTGGATTTTTCAAAAAAATGAATTCATCGATTGCAACTGTTGCTGATATGTTGGCGACCGATGCCGGAACGATTCTGGCACTGTTTTCCGGTCAGAACCAGAATAAATTTATAAACATTCTGGAATCAACTGGAAATTCATACCTGGGATGCATCGGACGGTATTAAAGAATTACAACAAATAACGGCAAAATGCCGATTTTTTTTACTTTAATATTGCAAGAATGCATAAATCTGCCTATGATATTCAAAAAAAGGGGTATATGTTGCAAAAAGTAAAAATGGTAATTTTTGATTTCGATGGCACATTATCTGCGTCCGATTCGAATCTTGAATTTGGTCGTTATTGTTTTCGTCATTCTATTCGACCATGGTTGTTTTTGCCACTGTTTTTAATTGGATTGGCTATATATTCCGTTAACAAGCACAGCAAATTTTCTCGTGAATTAATGCGTTGCTTTGTGACGCAAAAAATGGTTCGTGATTTTGCCCCTGTGGTTATTAATGAACACAAAAACAGACGTTTTGGCTGGGCAAAATCTCAGGTTGCCAAAGAAAAGGCGGCTGGAAATATGTGTATATTGATTTCTGCGGGACCAGATTATTTGATTCCATACCTAGTGGATGATATGGAATTTGATGCGATTTTAACATCAAAAATGGAATCACGTCATCCATGGAAATACAAATTTATGTGTTGGGGACCAAACAAAGTGGTTGCACTTGAAAAATTTGCCAAACGCCATAATTTTATTCCACAAATTGTGCGTTCATACAGTGATAGTAAATCAGATAAACCAATTATGGATATGGCAGAAACGCAAATTTGGATAAACCGTAAAACAGGGATTCCAAAATAGA
>CAMOTP010000008.1 GCA_946625925.1 uncultured Alphaproteobacteria bacterium
CAGGTATACGAATTGTACGTGCCTGGTCAGCAATACTGCGTGAAATACCCTGTTGTATCCAGTTAGTAGCATATGTCGAGAATTTATTACCTAAACGATAATCAAATTTATCGACAGCCTTCATCAAACCGATATTTCCGTCTTGGACCAAATCTGAAAAATCCAATCCCAAACCACGATTGCTGGATTTTTTAGCAAATTTAATAACCAAACGCAAATTCGCCTCTATCATTTCGCGTTTTGCACGTGCTGCTTCGGCTTGACCACGACGAACCAATTCCACAACCTTTTTATATTCAGATGTTGGTTGGCCTGTTTCGTTTGCGATATTTGTAATATCGGCCTGGATTTTCAAAATTTCAGCCTCGTGCTTTTTAGCAAAGTTTGACCAAACTGGATTTTTATGTTTTTGTAATTTTTTAACCCAATTGCGATTAATCTCATTTCCAGTATATTCAGCCAAGAAATCTTCACGTTTAACCTTGTTGGCCATTGCCAAACGCAATAATTTCCCTTCGAGTCCCATTAACAACTGGTCACGTTTTGTTAACTGTTCCAGAATTTCAGAAATTCTGTCGTCATTCAAACGAATTTTGCTGACGTTTTCAAATAATTCCAGACGCATTTTGTTGTATTTCTTTTCAAGTGCCTCATCTGGTTTGTCAGATGTCAACAAAATCGCCAAACGATTAGCCTGCAATTTTTGCATACTGTTAAATATGCGTTTAATTTTTGCAAACAAATCCAAAATCATTGGCATTAACGCATCTTCCATTACAGGAATTGGCACACCGGATGTTCCACGTGGTGTATCTTCTTTTTTAACACCATCTTCGTCTTCATCCATATCTTCATCATCGTCTTCGTCATCTTCAAGCGCAGTAGATTCTTCTAAATCATCCAAATCTTCATCGTCTAAATCATCGACGTGTTCGACACCTTTGGATTTTAATGTTTCAGATATTGCGGCCAAAGATTTTTGTTCCGCATCAGACGAATACATTACTTCCAAATTTATGATGTAACGCAAACGAATATCTTCGTTTAATAATTGTTGATACCAATCCAACATAGCCTGGATTGTCATTGGGCTTTCGCACAAACCATATACCATCAATCTGGATGCTGCCTCGATTCTTTGGGCAATTGCAACCTCGCCAGCAGCAGTCAAAAGTTGAACTGTTCCAATTTGTTTCAAATATGATTGAACGGAATCTTGGACACCCAGCACCAAACTGCCAGTTTGACTGCGTTCCAGTTGTTTTGCGTAATGGTCATAATCATCATCGTTAACATCAACCTGTTCAGCCTCGGCATTAAGGAGGTCGCGGCTTTTGTCATTAGGTGTATCGTCGTCTTCCTCTTCCTGATAATATCTATCCATATCTTTGGAATAACTTTCAGATTCAACCACCTCGAGTCCCAAATCTTGTTGGAAGAAATCCATTACTTCCGCTTTTTCTGATTCAGGCACCTCGTCCAGGGATGTCGCCTCGACAAAATCACTCTGTGAAAAATAACCGTTTTCAATAGAGGAAAAAGCCAATCTTTGCAAGTTTTCAGGCAACGATTCAACCAACATTTTTGTTGCGTCGTCCAATTTTCTAGTCATCAACAAACCTTTTTCAATTAAAGTTTATTATTTGCTTTTTTGTGCTTTCTTTTGAGCCTTGTTAACTTCTTCTTTCAAAACACCTTCGGAAATAAGACCCAATGTAATAGGATTGCAAACCTTGATGTCCGCATAATCTTTGTGTGTTTTATTGCGAATAGAAGATACCGTAGGATTTGTACTGCGCATTAAACGTGCAATCTGGGCATCGGATAATTCAGGATAATTCTTTAAAATCCACAAAATACTGCCCATACGATTTTGACGATGCAATTTTGGTGTATAACCACCACCACGTTTATTTTTTTCTTGGGCCATAACAATTGTGTCACACAAAACCAAGCGAACCGATGGGTCAGCCTCGGCAGCAGCAATATTTTCACGGGTTAACTGACCAGACAACACTGGATCCAGACCCTGCATTTTATTATTTTCTGCATCAGCAATATTTTTGATTTCTAATTCGTGCATACCGCAGAAATCTGCGATTTGTTCAAATGTCAAAGATGTATTTTCAATCAACCACAACGCGGTAGATTTTGGCATATACGGGTAATTCATGAAAAATCCTTTTTGTAACGCCACCAAATATAGTATAAAACAAGCCTATTTTCAAGCGTTTTTTTTATTTTTTATAACGATTTTTTTCTATACACATTTTATTTTTTGAATTTTTGCGATTGCGAAAGCATTATCCCCCAGATTTGCACGCGAATTTAAAACAACACGAATGTCTAATCCCGTTAAATACCCACAACCCAACCAGCCGTTTAATAAAAACGATTTTACGATAGAATTTCCTTCGTTTATATCATTTACAACGATTATATCTGAATTACGGTTATATGCTATACCCTTGGTTTTTCTGGCGGATGACGACAAGCAACAATCCAATTGGTAATCCGAAAAGTCTGCCAAATTACCCATAACACGATTACATTCTGTCACAAGTAAATGACTGTCGCAGGCAGTTGGATTTTTTATGTTAAAGTGCCCGGAATGATTCAAAAATGTCACCAATGGGCGCGAAGTTTCCAATATATTTGTTTTTATACAAAAGTTTACCGCATTTTGTGTAATTTTTACCCTGTCGGCAAG
Organism: uncultured Alphaproteobacteria bacterium; assembly: GCA_946625925.1. Taxonomy (GTDB): domain Bacteria; phylum Pseudomonadota; class Alphaproteobacteria; order Rs-D84; family Rs-D84; genus Enterousia. Next base: position 2,711 of record CAMOTP010000008.1, read on the forward strand.
TGTTGGAAATTGATTTAATGCCGCATCCGTCACAATAAAATTGGTTAATTCAGAATGTGCACCCTGTGGTTTTTCAAAGTAGAAACAATGACTTAAAAAATTTTTTGATGGATTGAATTTTTTTAGGATTAAACGCAAAAAATCATCAGAATTTATCAATTCTTTGACAATAATATCGTCCGCCCCAACACCATCAAATGCGTAAAAATCATTAAAATCAAACCATTGGTTTTCATTATCGTTTGTCGGCACATCGCCCAATTTGGTTTTATCAAAAATATGGTAAATCATTTTTATTTCCTTTCGGCAGCAAAGATACAACAAAAAAGTAATAGTTGTAAAGATATAAAATATTGACAACCGTATTATTTGTATTATATTTTATAAAACAAAAGAAACACAAAATGAATCAATACACACAAGAACCTGTACCAAATTCAATCGAAGCAGCACAAACTGTTCTGCATATGTTGGGACATTTTGACGAGAAGACTTTTTATAACAAATACACCCCACAAATAATAACCACAAATGAATTAACACATATTTATAAATTAAAACAACACATTACCCCAGGGGCAAAAGTTTTAACCGTTGGAGGATCTGGTGAACAACCTTTGTTTTGTAAAATGTATGGTGCTGATAATGTTGTCACTTTTGATGTGTCATATAATTCTTATTTGTTAACGTCGGTAAAAATTGCCGCTATCCAGGCATTTAAAAACAGCACAGAATATGAAAAATTTATACATAATTTGGTAGATTGTTCAAGACCAGGTCAATTAATGGATACCCCTAAATTAAATTATGTTGTGCCTTATTTAACTAATGCACAAAAAAATCATTTAAGATTTACAGACGAAATTGGAATACCGGTATTTTTGGATGATATCAGTTGTGATTTTTACTATATACCACAACAACAATATGAAAAATTAAGACAATCTGTCAAAACACCCTTCCCTTTTATTTGGACAAACATTTTAGATCTGGATAAAAAACTGGGTGATGATACATTTGACATAGTGTATTATTCTAATATTTTATCGTTTTTGGAACCGCAAAAAATTGCCATTGTATTAGAATCTACGAAAAAACATATAAACCCAAATGGTAAATTATTTTTACTATCCGAATACAATACATCAACTCCGACGATAATGAATACAGTTGGTAGTATATTTGGAAACAAATCTGATTGGAATATTCAATTCAATCATGCCAAAAATCTGCATGATTTCCATACGATAGTTATCCAACATAAACAGAATATAAAATAAAGACTAGCTACAAATATTACCGAATTTAATCGGGATGATTTTACCAAGGTCGGATATTGTCATTTCAACCTGGGCACCACGCGTACCGGCACTGAAAATTATTGTTTCAAAATTCAATGCAGATTCATCAATAACAGTTGTAAAAAGTTTTTTCATTCCAATTGGCGAACAACCACCATGAACATAACCAACCCGTTCTAATAATTCACGTTGTGGCAACATATTTAATGATTTTTCCCTTATACATATTGCCGCAGATTTTAAATTTAATTCTGCTGTCACTGGGACCATAAATACAAACAATTTATTATTTTTATTTATCGTGACAAGTGTTTTGAACACAGTGGCCGGGTTTTGATTTAACGCATTAGCGATTTCAACACCTGTGCTAAATTTGTCTGCATCATAAAAATATGTTTTGTATTTTATATGCGACCTGTCCAATGCACGCATTACATTTGTTTTTGTTTCCATAATATTTTTATTATAACACAAAAAAGCAGAATAAAAAGACAATTGACATAAATATCATAATTTAACTAAAATAGGATTGGATTACTATATTTATAAAAAAGGAGACATCATGAAAAAATCTATGGCTTTAATCAGTTTATTAGCATTAACAGCTTGTAGCACATCGTATCATACCGGCAGAATTGGGATGAATGCCCCTGATCCTGTTATTAATTTTGCACCAAAAGAAATTAAAACATCGGTTGATACATCCAGAAAATTGACTGGATCGGCTGAATGCTCTTCTTTTTTATGGGTGTTTAATTCTGTTCCAGAACGTCAGGCATATGGTGTAGCCATCCAAGCCGGCGACGGCAATTTGGCGTCTTCACAATGTGTTGCGGCCGCGGTATATGATGCGTTAAAATCTTCTGATGCCGACATTATGTACGGTTTACAATATACATCGGTCAGAAATGGATTTTTATGCTTGTGGGACAGATGTTTTTCTGGCAGCACCAAGGTTATTGTCAAGGGTTATCCTGGAAAAGTGACCGCTATTGTTGATAAAGAACACAATAACAACACAAAAGATAAAAAATAAATTCAATAATAAATAGGACAATCCAATGAAACGTATTTTAATTTTTACATTATGTTTTGTTTCTTGGGCGAGTGTAGCACGTTCCGAGATATGTACTGATTTTGATGATAATTTAAATATCATCGAATATGAATGTGGTACGTCTTTGCAAGCGGCCATCCAGGCAAAAAAAGCCCAAGAAGCAAACAAACAAGCCATAGCAGAAGAAAAAGAAAAACAAGCAAAAATTGCTGCTGAAAAAGCAGAACAGCAAAAAAAAGAAGCTGAACAAGCTAGAATTGCCGCTGAAAAAGCAGCAGAACACAAAGCCTTGGAAGAACGTATAAGACGCGAAGTACAAGCTGCTGAAGAACAGAAACAAAAAGAAGAAGAACGTGCAAAGCGTGAAAAACAAAAAGCGGAAGAACAAAAACGTAAAGAAGAAGAACGTGCAAAGCGTGAAAAACAAGAAAAAGAAGAATTAGCTCGAATCCAAGCAAGTTGTAAAACAGAACTGTGCAAGTATTGGGTACAAAATCAAAACCAATGGTTTGTTGGCTTGGGCGTAGGATTATTTTGGACAAACGCGAACGAATATACCAGTTGGCAATATAACTATTTTCCAACATTAAATAGTAAATCATCATACATTGGTGAAGACGACACTTTGCAAGCCCCTGTAAGAAGTATTCAATTCGGTGGATTACACCATCTGGGCAGTTATGATTCTAATTGGTCACTATTGTGGAGATTGGGATTTAAGAATTTTGAATTAAAAGATAAGTATAAACCAAGCAAGTTTGATTCTAACTATAACGAAAGAAATCATACTGTAAAATTGAAGGGCAATGCTTTTGCAGGGGACATCGGCGCAGATTATAAACTGAGCAAATATTTTGATATTTATGGTGGCGCAGGATTAACCTATATCAATATGGATGTTAAAAAGTCATTGCACGCCTCGCACAACACAACCCCAGCTGCACACATAAACGAAGATGGCCAAGCAGAAATGAACACCCTGACTGTACAATTATTTGCAGGTTTGGACGTTTCTGTCACAGATTGGTTGCGTATATATTTTGAACCATCCATTGTATTGATGCCAAGCACCGTTGATTACACAGATGCTAGTATCGGTGTAAAAGTAATGTTTTAAGGTCGAATAAAAATCCGCATGATATATGCGGATTTTTTTATTTTATTTCTTGGATTTGGGCATTAACCCATTTGGTTAATTTTTTTCCAACACCCGACCCCCACGATGACCAACCATCCATATCAACTATACAATTTGTGCATAATTCTGCAACATCATTAAAACTCTGTCCACGGCCGCCACCACTGTGTGTAACAAATGGAATTACTGTTTTTCCTGATAAATTATACAGACTTAAAAAACTTTTTATGGGTTGTGAAATATGATTACCCCACACGGGCGAGCCCAAAAATATAATATCATAATTTTCTGGATTTATGTTTGTCGCTTTCAGTGGTGGCAGATAATTTTGTTCCATTTCTTGTTCTAATACCTTGCGACGTTCTTTTTTATTGTCAGGATATGATTTATCTGGCTGAATTTTATATAGTGTTCCCCCAGATACATTTGCAATTTCTGTGGCGGTCTTTTCAGTTTTACCTGTTAATGAATAATACGCAACTAAAATATTTGGTTTTGTCGATTCTGCATATGCATAACCGCCAGTCGTAATTGATAAAATAATGGCCAATATTTTTGTAAATTTCATGATACACCCCTTTGGTTTATATTTATGCTAATGTGGGTGCACAGCAAATACAATAGGAAGGAAAAGCCAATAACATTAACAAAAAACATCAAAAAATATTGACTTATAATTTTATTGTGTTATATTTAAAGTATGTTAAACGAAAAGAAAAATTTTTTAAAAGCATATGAACAGAGCTTAAACTTATGCCCTGTGTCATTTTGCGTGGTTTCAACCTTTGCCACAACCGCCGCTTAAGCGCGGTGATATTTCTTATTTCTGGATTCTGAATCCATACAAGTAATTTTAATAGTTTAACAATTTAATAAAAAAGGTTATAAAAATGAATAACAACAATAATAATATAAGCGGAAAACAATGTTTTTCCGAAAACGACCACCGTCGTATTGGTAAAGAATTGGATTTATTTTCTTTCAGCGAATATGTCGGTTCTGGACTGGCTTTATGGCATCCAAACGGTGCAATTATACGAAACGAAATCGAAGATTTCTGGCGAAAAGAACACCGAAAAGCTGGGTATAAATATGTATATTCCCCTGTTGTTGGATTAAAGCAGTTATGGGAAAAATCTGGCCATTTGGAACATTTTGCCGACTGTATGTATCCACCTATGGATATGTCATTAAAAGACAAAGAAGAACAAGGGGCTTATTATGTAAAACCGATGAGTTGCCCTTTCCATGTCGCAATTTATAATGCATCGGTTCACTCATACCGAGAATTGCCAATTAAATATTGCGAATTGGGAAATGTTTATCGTTACGAGGCATCTGGCGGTTTACAGGGTTTATTGCGCGTACGTTGTATCACGCAAGATGATGCCCATATCATTTGTCGCGAAGATCAATTCATGGAAGAATTGTCCAAGGTGTTTGATTTTGGATTGGCCTTTAATAAAATCTTTGGATATGATAAATTCAAGGTTTATTTCTCTGTCCGCGATTTAGACGGTAAAAAAGAGAAATATATTGATAATGAACCCGTATGGCAATTTGCAGAACGCTCAATTGAACAGGTGTTAAAAGAGAAAAAAATTCCTTACGACATTGATGTTGGTGGTGCAAAGTTTTACGGGCCAGCCATAGATGTTAAAGCAGTTGATGAAAATGGCAAAGAATGGCAATGTATGACGATTCAATTGGATATGAATTTGCCTGAAAAATGGGGAATGTCATATATAGGCGAAGATGGTCAGAAACATGTGCCTATTATGTTGCACAGGGCAATATTGGGTTCCATTGAACGCTTTATTGGTGTATATTTGGAACGCTGTGGTGGAAAATTGCCTGTATGGTTGTCGCCTGTTCAGGTACAAATATTACCTGTATCAGATAGACATCAAAAAGCAGCATTTGAAATTCAGCATAAACTGATGGAAAACGATATTCGTGCAGAAGTAGACATTTCTGGCAATACGATTCCTTATCAAATCAGGAACGCTGTGAAGAAAAAAATACCTTACATTATTGTGTTGGGCGACAAAGAAATAGAAAACAACAGTATTTCAATTCGTTTAAGAGATGGGCGCCAAATAAACGATATTTCTTTGTCTGATTTTATCAAGCGTGTTTCTGAGAATATAAAAAACAAAAGCCTGGATTTATAACATAACAAACCGCCCAAAAATTGGGCGGTTTAAGATTTTAATTTCCTGGGACATACATGATTGCCCCCCTTGACAATCAATAACAAAACCTAAACGCAAAAACTCTATTAACCATATCCGTTTTTACAGGTTTTGTAATTGTTCGTCTGCGTATTCGCCATGCGCGCCATCCACCCACGAAAATTTCATTTTCGTGCGGCACATAAATGTGCCAGGCGCTCTGGCGCATCCCTTTCGACTCCGCCAGGTTAAAATCAAAACCGCCCTATTTTTGGGCGGTTTAAGATTTTAATTTCCTGGCGGAGTCGAAGGGATTCGAACCCTTGATACCGTTACCGGTATACCACATTTCCAATGTGGCGCACTAGACCAACTATGCGACGACTCCTAAATTAAATTATTCTTCGTCAGAATCTGGTGTATCGTCAGCATTTTCTTCGGCAACCACTGGTTGGTCATCCAATAATGCGTTTTCCAATTCTGCATCAATTTCACGCAATGTTGGATCGTTTGATTCAACCTCTAATGATTGTTCAACATCGCTGATTGGTGATTCTTTATAAGATTGGATAAATTCATGACGAACGTTCGCAACATCCAATTTACCACTGGCAATTTCACGTAATGCGACAACCGTTAATTTATCGCGTCCCTGGGGCACGACAGGTTCCGCACCACCGTTCAAATCACGAACACGTTGTGATGCCAACATACCCAATTCATAACGACTGTCTACGTATGGTAATGTATCAGAATTTGTTGTACGAGCCATTTTAAATCCTTTGTTGAAAAAATTTTTAACTAAGATATAATGCCCCAAGGATATCAAAAATGCAAGAAGAAAATATAAAATCTTTATCTTTTGGCTGTCGTTTGAATGCCTTAGAGTGCGAAAAGATAAAAAATATAGTCGCACCATGTATGGATACAGCGGTTATTGTTAATACTTGTTCTGTCACAGCCGAGGCCGAACGTCAATCCGCCCAAGCGGTTCGTAAAATCGCCCGCGAAAATCCAAATGTGCCTATTTTTGTGACAGGATGTGGTGCAACACGAAATCCTGGCTTGTTCGAAAAAATTCCCAATACGGTTGTTATCGACAACTCTGTAAAAACAGACAAAAATCAATATGTTAACGGGTTAAAACGATTAAACGCCGATGGTAAAATATTAAAATTTCCCCATGAAACACCGGAATTATCAAAACAATTTATTCAAATTCAAAATGGTTGCAATCATAAATGTACTTATTGTGTGACACGCCTGTTGCGTGGACCGGCTGTATCATTTCCATATGATGAAATTTTGGCGGACGCACGTGTGGCGGTGGATAACGGTTTTTATGAAATCGTTATAACCGGGGTCGATAGTGCGTCATACGCATATAAAATGGGTGATAAATTTATATTTATTTCTGATATTTGCAAAATGCTGTTGCGTGATGTACCAGAAATCCAAAGGCTACGAATTTCTTCGTTGGACCCAGCATCGCCAGAGATTTTCAAGATTATTGATTTAATACACAACGATAAACGTATGATGTCACATTTACACCTGTCTATGCAATCTGGGTCTGACACAATTTTATCCGCTATGGCGCGCAGACATAATGCAGATACAGTTCGCAAAATTGTTGATGCAGCGGACGGTATTACGTTCAGTTGGGATATTATTTGTGGTTTTCCAGGCGAAACAGATGAGTTGTTTAATGAAACCTGTGATTTGGTGCGTGAAGTCAAACCAATAAAAATTCATGCGTTTCCATTTTCGCCACGACCAGGGACGGTTGGTGCAACCATGCCCAATCAAATCGCACGCGAAATATCAAAAAAACGCGTACACACAATTACAGAATTGGCAGATAAAAATATGTCAGAATTTATGGCAACATGTATCGGTAAAACAGTATCAGTATTGATGGAAAACAATAATATAGGACGCACACCAAATGATATAGATGTTGTGGTTAGTGGCGATAAAATACCTGCAAAAACAATTTGTGATGTCAAAATAATCAATATTAAAAACGGTCAATTTATTGGCGAAAGAATTTGAAATCATCATTTGCTTATGCAACAATAATTGCGAAAAAGGATTTATAATGAAAGACTATGCGACATATAAGAACAAAACGGACAAAATAGCAAAAGCGGGTAAAATCTTGGCTTTTTCTGGTTTTATGGTTGGTGGCACGACTCTGGCATTAAACGATGAATTAAAACCTGAATTAAAATTATTATTAGGAATACCTGCGGGTGCATCTTTTATGACAGGTTTGCTTTTAATTAGCATCGCACAAGCAAGATATCAAAAGATGATGCATAAAAATGTATCAGAAATTCACAGAGTTGTATCTGACCTGAATTCAAAGATAAAAATTTAAGGATGAACTTATGCAAAAAAAATGTACGAAATTATTGGATAAACCTGCAAACTTTTGGTTAAAAGTAACTATTATTGGGTATTTGATACTTTTTTCATCATTGGGTACATATCCTGTGGTCAACCAGATAGCATTTAACAAAAAACAAAAAGAAAACCCAGAAAAAGCCCTGGAAAATGGTTTGGCTGCAAAAAACACAGCAAAAAATGCCCTGACCGCACAGGCCGCTGTTGGTGCGACAGTTATATTCGGTGGACTGGCAATGTTGCGTAAAAAGGAAAAACAATACGAATAACAACAATATCACCCACATTTTTTGTGGGTATTTTTTTATAAAAAAATATTGGCAAAACGTAATAAAATCGTTTAAGATTTGCCTGTTATGAAAAAAGTTATATTTTTTACTTTTTTATTGGCAATTATAAACAATACCGCGTGGGCGGCAAACGCAAGTTTTTCAACAAATGCAAAATCTGCTTTTTTGATTGATTATGATTCTGGGGCAGAAATTTTTTCTAAAAATGCTGATGTTTTAATGCCGCCTTCATCTATGGTAAAACTGATGACTTTGGCTGTTTTATTTGACGAAATTAAGGCCGGTCGTGTCAAAATGGATGACAAATTCCCGGTTTCAGAAAATGCCGATTATAAAAATCCATTATGGTATCCAGCCAGTAAAATTTGCCTATCCGCAGGACAAACTGTATCTGTAAAAGATTTGATTTTAGGGTTGATTGTATTATCTGGGGGGGATGCTTCGGTGGTGGTGGCTGAAAAGTTGGCTGGTGATGAAAATGCTTTCACAGGATTGATGCAGGCAAAAGCACAATCTTTGGGAATGGAAAAATCTACATTTGGAAATGCAAGTGGATTGCCCCACCCTGCAAATTTAATGACCAGTCGTGAATTAGCAATATTGGCAACACATATTATTTCTGACTATCCAGATATTTATCCTATGTTTTCAACCAGACGATTTGAATTTAATGATTACAAATCTGATTGGTGTCGCGACTGGGGTAGAACACACACACTGAATTATAACAAATTACTATTCATAATGAACGGTGCAGACGGATTAAAAACAGGACATACCGATGATGGTGGTTATGGTGTTGTTGCCAGCAGTACTGTTGGTGGTCGACGATTGATTGGGGTCATCAATGGATTCCGCGGCAAAGGACATGATGCATTGGCAAATGAAATGAAAAAAATGATGAATTATGGATATTCAAGTACTGTAAACAAGGTGTTTTATAAACCAGGTGATACAGTGACAAAAATTCCAACATGGTATGGCAAAGAAGATTTTGTTATTGCAACCGTATCCAGACCATTTGCCGTCACCACAAACAAGACAGATGGAATGAAGGGTATTCGGGTTATTGCTGTGTATGATACACCGGTGGAAACACCTGTGCGGGCGGGCGATGTGATTGGTAAATTAATCGCACAAAAGGACGGTAAAGATATTCACAGTGCTGATTTAATTGCACGCGACACTGTTAAACGCGTTCAATTTTTTAGACGTGCCTGGCGTAATATTATGGTGTTGATTGGTATTAAATAATAGGAATTATAATGGTAAAGAAAAAAGCTCCTGTTTATGATTTTCCAATGCCTATGGACAATGAAACGTTGATTGGTCATATGGGGACTGTTAAAACTTTTATGGACGCGTGGAATAACCGTTCCACGCACCCTATTCATCCGGTATGGATATTGACGGGGCCTCGCGGAATCGGAAAGGCGACATTGGCATACAAATTAGCACGTATGGTTTATGGTAATGTCGGAGATTTTTTTATCATAGATATTGCACATAATATTGACAAAGATGGTAAAAACAAACCAGATGCCAAAGAAATATCTGTTCATACAGTTCGCGGTATGATTGATAAAATGCAATTATCATCTATGTCTGGGGATTGGCGTGTTGTGTTAATTGATTCATTGGATGAATTAAACAAGGCTGCATCAAATGCTATTTTGAAATTATTAGAAGAACCACCAGAAAAAACTTTGTTTTTATTGGTTGCGCATCAATTGTCAAACGTATTACCAACCATTCGTTCACGTGCACGCGTTGAAAAAATGCGTCCGTTGTCTATTTCTGAATTACGTGATTTATGCGTTCGTTTTATGCCAGATGCAGATATTAGTTCCGAAGTATTAAAATTGTCCAATGGCAGTTTCGGTAAAATTGCAGATATGAACCGTACAGGTGGTGATGTTGTATACGATGAATTAATCGAAGCATTACAAAATGAATCCACGACGTCGTCTGATTTGATGTTTATTGCAAAAAAAATTGCCCCCACACCCGAAGTTTACAGTATTTTATTAGATGCTATTGCTTATTTTGGATTGGCTGATTTGTATCCAAGTGCGACAAAATCTATTTCTGATATAACTAACTTACATTTAGAGCCAGAAATTGCTATTTTTAAAATGTTAATGGAGATAAAAAAATGTTTATAGATTCTCATGGGCATTTGACAAGACAATATGCCGATGGCGCAGAAGAAATTATTAAACGCGCAAATGATGCCGGTGTTGGTATTATTGTTTGTCCTACGGCAGAACCAGAAGACATTCCCGAAGCGTTAAATATAGCAAACACACATACGAATATATTTTGCACAATTGGATTACACCCTGATGTTGCGGACACTGCTAATGCTGCTGATTTTTTGACACCAGATGTTTTGAACAATAAAAAGGTTATCGGTATTGGTGAAATTGGTTTAGATTATCATCAGGGCGATGATAATAAAAAAAATCAGATTAAATTGTTTACTGATCAATTGGAAATAGCAAAACAATACAATTTACCTGTGGCAATACATACCCGGGATGCAGAAGAAGATACTGCCCAGATTTTAACAAACAAAAATCATGGTGTATTGCATTGTTTTACATCCAGTTGGAATCTGGCCAAAACAATGCTGAATCGTGGTTTCTACTTTTCTGCCAGCGGTATTTTAACATTTAAAAATGCACAGGATATTCGCGATGTTTTTGAAAAATTGCCCAATGACAGAATTGTGATTGAAACAGATTCACCTTATTGTGCCCCGGTACCATATCGTGGTAAAGTTTGCGAACCTGCTTTTGTTATTGAAACCGCCAAAATGTTGGCTGAAATTAAACATTTGCAAATAGATGAATTGGAATCTATACTAATGCAGAACACATTAAGTTTATATCCAAAGATTAAATTATGAGACGCGAGATTATAAAAGTTGGACAAGTTTCTGAAAATCGCAAGGCGCGGTTTAGTTATTCTATTGAAGATACAATAGAGGCTGGTATTTCGTTGACTGGTGCTGAATTAAAATCAGTTCGTTATGGATTGGTGTCTATTGTTGATGGGTTTGTACAAAAACGCGATAATAATTTGTTCCTTGCTGGTATCGAAATTCAAAAACTGCCTACGGCGGCACGCATTGTTAATTTTGATGAAAGACGTCCCAGACAATTATTATTACATCGTGCGCAAATCAACCGCATGATTGGAAAATTGCAAGAAAAAGGTGCAACCATTGTTCCATTAAAGTTGTATTTTACTAATCATGGCAAGTTGAAAGTATTGTTGGGTATTGGTTATGGTAAAAATCGTGCTGACAAGCGAGAAACAATAAAACAGCGCGAATGGGATAAAAATAAATCAAGGATATTAAAAGGCAAATAAAAAAAACGACAAATTGTCGTTTTTTTTTATTTAAAACTGATAGAAATTATTCTGCATCAGATACTTGTGTTTCTTCTGCGTTAGATGTTGATTCACCACGCACACCTTTGTGCATTTCATGCATGGCTTTCTTTAATTCTATGCGCGAAATACAACCGTCTGCATTATCGTCAGCTGTTGCCAATGTTTCTAATAACTTAGGGCATTTAACGCTTTCTAAAACGACACAATTATTGTCATCAAACTTGATATTATGCATCACACCCTTATCAACATTACGCATAAACCATGGTGCAGACAAACAACCCAATAAAAATACTATACACAAAATAACCACCTTGATGCACAAGCCAATAAAACGATAACCGCGGCAGCAGCAACAATGGCAACCTTGGCCGCATTTGCATTCTGCAACTGGTTCAACAGGACGTGCCACAACGCGTGTTGTTTTTTTTGTGGCAGACTTGACTGGTGCGGATTTTACCACAGATTTTTTAGTCGTAGATTTTTTAACTGTATTTTTAGTTTTTTTGATTGTTTTTTGTGCCATTTCTCTTCCTTTTTTTTACATCTCGCTTGGTATTCTATACGATAAATATTTTTAAGTAAAGAAATTTTTTCACGAAAAAAATCCCTCAAACACGAGGGATTTTTTTCTAAACAAACCCAATGGTTTAGTTCAAAGCTTCTTTCAAAGCTTTACCAGGTTTGAATTTTGGTTGAACAGAAGCTGGGATTTTAATAGCAGCACCTGTTTGAGGATTACGACCTGTTGTAGCTTTACGTTTTGCAGATGTAAATGTACCAAAACCAACCAAGCGAACTTCGCCTTTCTTTTTCAAAACTTTTGTTACTGTGTTGATGAATGCATCCAAGCAAGAAGCAGCAGTAGCTTTTGTAACATCAACTTCGTTTGCAATTGCTTCAATCAATTGTTGTTTGTTCATATTTATCTCCTTTCATAAGATTTGTTTTTTAAGGTACTTGACAGTTGTCGAGCAATGTCTTTGAAATCCGTCCCGAAAATCAAGCATTTTTATTTTTTGCCTGTCGCTGACCTGCTTATTTCAAGGACATTGCTCGTCCTGCTCAACCGAATCATAGAGAATCCTGCATTTTAAGTCAAGAGCAAATTGAAAATCTTTTAGATTTGTTTAATTTTTTTGACGGGATATTATAATAAGTAGTTATTTTATTATATTTTTATACGAAGTTGCCTTGGGCCAACGACCATTTCCAATATTTTTCCACGAGTTTGGCGTATTGTTTTCACATAAAACATAGTCCCCTTCTGCACCACGAACATGCACAGTGCGATAATGATTCGGTGTGTTCGTTGCAATCAATATTATCACAATCGCCCAAAATAAAAGTTTCGTAAAACCCCAAGGTTTTAAAAATGCGTTTCTGTTGAATTTATCTTTTAATAAATTTTGATACAGTGCCCAACCCCATACAAACAGCAACATTGTTATCGCGAAAAACACACCCATCCATATTGGCGTACTGATTGTTTTTAAAATTTCAGACGCATCGTCCCATCCAGCAGACGCAGCAGGACAAACATATAATACATCCCCCAACATTTTATCTGGGACATGAACTGTTGGAGCAATATTGCCTAAATGAACACCAAATGATGCCATCAATGTCACCAATGTCAACATCGCCAAAGCAAAAATCATTGTTGGTTTCATATTTGTCCTTTTAGAAATTTCATCGGTTTTATTATATCACAAAATTAGCTATAAAAGTTATAAAAAAATTCAAAATATGATTGAAAATTTAACCCTTTGTTTGTAAAATGCCCCTGTAATTGATAAAACACAGGATAAAAACATGACTTATGATGAAATAAGAAAATTATTTTTAGGATATTTTGAACAACATGGCCATAAAATTGTTCCTTCGGCATCTTTGATACCGAATGACCCTACTCTGTTGTTTACGGTGGCAGGTATGGTGCCATGGAAAGAAATATTACAAGGTCATGTTGCGCCTGAATATCCACGTGTTGCAGATGTACAAAAATGTATTCGTGCCGGTGGTAAACATAATGATTTAGACGAAGTCGGTTTTGATGGTCGCCATCATACTTTCTTTGAAATGTTAGGAAATTGGTCTTTTGGCGATTACTTTAAAGAAGAAGCTATTACAATGTCATGGGATTTGTTAACCAATGTTTTGAAATTGGATCCAAACAGAATCGTTGTGACAACGCATATATCAGATGATGAAGCAACTGAACTGTGGAAAAAAATTGCCGGCAAAGATGCAATCAGATTAGATAAAGATAATTGGTGGTCTGCGGGGGATACAGGTCCATGTGGTCCATGTACAGAAATGCATTATGATTTAGGTTCTGATTTACCTGGCGGATTACCCGGCAGCGCAAACGAAGATGGTGGCCGTTGGGTTGAAATATGGAACGATGTGTTTATGCAATATGATCGTGATGCGAATGGTAATTTGAATCCTTTGCCTAAAAAGAATGTTGATACTGGTGCGGGATTGGAACGTTGGGCATCTATATTGCAAGGCAAACGCGATAATTATGACACAGATTTATTCGTTAATTTGATGAATGCTATTCAAGATGTTGTGCATGTTAAAAAAGACGAATCCAATGTTGCGTCTTTTAAGGTAATTGCGGATCATTTGCGTTCTGTGGGTTTTGCTATTGCGGATGGTGTGATACCATCTAATACTGATCGCGGTTATGTTATTCGTCGTATATTGCGTCGTGCAATGAGACACGGACAATTATTAGGTCACAAAGGTGCATTGTTGTCTGAATTATATCCTGCGTTGGTGCGTGAAATGGGTGCTGCATATCCAGAATTGGCACGCGAATCAGCCCACGTTATAGAAATTATTCGTAATGAAGAAAATGCTTTTGCGGATATGTTGCAAAACGGATTAAAATTATTAGACAGCGAATTACCAAAAGTACAAAATCAAACTTTACCTGGTGCCGTTGCTTTCAAGTTGTTTGATACATACGGATTTCCATTAGATTTAACACAAATGATTTTGCGCGATAAAGGTATGAATGTTGATGTCGATGGTTTTGAAAAATGTATGACAGAACAAAAAGAACGCAGTCGTGCAGATACACGCGGAACAAAAATTTTGTGGGAATCACGCAATGAATTGCCTGCGACAGATGATTTGAGTAAATATGCACCTGTTGCAAATATGCAATCGCGTGTTTTAGCAATTTTGCGTGATGGCGAATTTGTAAATACTGCAAATGCTGGCGATAATGTAGAAGTCGCTTTGGATAAAACAAACTTTTACGGAACCCAAGGTGGTCAAGTCGGTGATAGTGGCGAATTAAAATCTGGTGATACGACATTGGTCAACGTCACCGAGGCCGCACGTGCAGGAAATATTGTTATACACAAAGGAACAGTTGTTAACACAATCAACGTTGACGATGTCGTGACACCTGTTATAAACAACACTGTGCGTACACAAACAGCACGTGCACATACCGCAACACATTTGTTGCAGGCAGCGTTGCGTAAAGTGTTAAATACCGATGTTGAACAACGTGGTTCACGTGTTGCACCGGATTCTGTGCGTTTTGACTTTTCATTTGGGCGTGCAATGACAGAAGAAGAAAAAACACAAGTTGAAAACATCGTTAATGATTGGATTAAACAAGATATGGACGTCAAACACGAAGAAATGGGAATTGACGAGGCAAAATCACGTGGTGCAATGGCATTATTTGGTGAAAAGTATGGTGATGTTGTGCGCGTTATTACCGCAGGTGATGTATCTTGTGAATTGTGTGGTGGAACACATGTTTACCATACAGGCGAAATTATCAAGGCACATATCAACAAAGAAAAATCTGTGGCATCAGGTATCCGCAGAATCACGATGTCTGTTGGTAATTTAGCAGAATAAAAGTTAATGTGTAAAAAAAACAAACCGCCTTGTTAGGCGGTTTTATTATTTGATTATTTTTTTAGAACCAATTCCATGGTTGTAATGCTTTTATCCAACTCATTGCGGTACGTTTATCCGCATATGTGTGGCCACAACGTGGGCATACCAAGAATGGTGCAACAAAAGCCTTGTACTTTTTTAACATCATTGACCATATGAATAATCCTGCCGCCCATGCTGCAATTACCAATCCCCATGCAACATATGCGAAATATCTGTCAACTGTGCGTGTTAAAATCTGCACAACCCCCAAATCTGATTTTTCCAAATCGTTATAGATTTTTACAGCCACAGGCCAACTGGATGGACGCCATGGATACACATGTCTGATTCCATAATTTGTCAGGAATGTTGTACCCAAACCACCAGAATTTTTATCCAGTTGTTTTTTGATTGCGGTATCAATCATTTTATCAACCTCGATTTGAGTAACTTTGACAAGTTCAGTTTGCACTTTATCCAATTGTTTGTTTACCATTTCAGCGGTGTTATCAACCTTGGCAATACCTTTGTTTGCCTGGGCGATACCAGAATCTGCCTTGTCAACGACCTTGTCCACAGCATCGGTTTTAACACCAAACATATTTGCCAGGCCTGTTAATTTTTTTACACTGCCCGTTGTTTCTGATGCCTTGGCTGTGGTTTCTTTGGCCTTGGCCGTTGTATCGGTCACCTTGGCAACTTTATCTTGTGCCAATTTAACCTTGTCTATTGCCATCGCAACAGGTTTTTCCAAATTGATAGAATCTTTGATTCCATCTAATAATCTTTCATATTGTTCAGCAATATTTCTTTGCAGATCAAAGAACATTGATACAACCATAGATTTTTTTATTGGGCCAGAATAATGATGTTTTATATACAATGGAAACATTGCAACAAATAATAACCATATAATTGATGCAATTGCAAAAATCCTTTTTGCCATTGTTATAACAGATTTTTTCTTGGCAACGGTTTTCGCACCGTGCATATCTATTACTTCAACTTCTTTAACTTTTTTGGCCATATTTTTCTCCTATATATTTATGCTTAAAATGTTATCATATTTCGCACAATTATTTCAAGAGATAAACTTTTATCTGACTGCAACCATTTTGTTTTCAGTTAAAAGTTTGTGTGCTGTTTTTTCAGCAGTATATCTGTTCGCGCCAGTAGCATATATCAGATTTGTCAATCTGCGTTGAACATTTTCTTTTGATTTAGCATATTTTTGAATTTTTGCTTCTTTTTGTTCTGTGGTGACTTCACCAACAATTTCTGTGTGTTTTACTTGCACATCTTGGATTAAATTGCCGGTATCTATTATGTATGTCACCCGCAGAGAGCATATATTTTGTCCCAATTTAGTATATGGATTATAACATTCCCAATTGATAACACGTTTTACTGGTTTTATTGGTTTTTTGGTTTTTTTCGTTCTTTTATCTGCCATTTTCTTTCGCCTTTTGTTGTGTTAATTTATAAAAATTTTCTATATGTATTTTTGTAAAAGGAAACTCTGCCTCGTTATACTGAACACGTGAATTAAATTCACAATAATGCACCAATGTTTCATAGTAAATAGCCGCAGATTCTGCATCATCAAAAGTTGTAATTTCTGTTTGTGGTTGTTGCATTATGCGTCCGTTTTTAACTGGATAAAATAAAGATATAAAGAAGAACCAATCAGATTCTGAATTAACTTCGTGCGTTGCCAGATAAAATTTTGCTGTATTATTCAGAACCAATCTTGGTTTTTGTATCAAGTTTTTACTTGTTTTATTTTTGTTTGCCATTTTATTCGCCTTTATAATTTTTTATAAATTCAGATTTAAATTCTTGAAAACGCCCCTGCTCTATGGATTCTCTGATTTCACGCATTAAATCTTGATAGAACCACAGGTTGTGTTGGGTCAATAATGTCGCACCCAGAACCTCGTTGCATTTAATCAGGTGATGCATATATGCACGCGATAATTTACATGCCGGACAACCACATTTATCGTCCAATGGTGACGCATCATCTTTGAATTTTGCATTACGCATATTCATTGTGCCGTGACGGGTAAAGGCCTGGGCTGTACGACCAGCACGTGTCGGCATAACGCAATCGAACATATCAACGCCGCGTTCAACCGCACCCAATATATCCAATGGTGTTCCAACACCCATTAAATAACGCGGTTTATCCGTTGGCAACATTGGTGCAACAGTTGCAATCATATTAAACATTACATCTTGGGGTTCACCAACCGCCAATCCCCCAATTGCATAACCGTCAAATCCGATTTCGGTTAATGCACGTGCGGACTTTTCACGCAAATCAGGGAAATCGGCACCTTGGACAATACCAAAGATTCCGTAGCCATCGCGGTCAATAAAAGCATCCTTACTGCGTTGTGCCCAGCGGGTCACCATATCAACATTTTTTTCGGCACGTGCGCGCGTTGTTGGTAATTTTAGACATTCATCCAAAACCATTGTTATATTAGAATCCAATTGATGTTGAATATGAACAGAATCTTCGGGGCGCATAAAGTGTTTAATGCCACCGTCAATATGAGATGTAAATTCGACACCCTCTTCCTTCATCTTAACCAGATTCGACAGCGACATAACCTGGAACCCGCCAGAATCGGTTAAAATTGGTCCATGCCAACCACTGAATTTATGCAGACCACCCATTTTTTCAACCAAATCACCACCCGGCCGCATCATAAGATGATATGTGTTGCCCAAAATTACCTGGGTTCCGGTGGCGGCAACTTGTTCCATGGTAAGCGCTTTGACCGTGGCCGCCGTTCCCACCGCCATAAATGCAGGCGTTTCAAAATCGCCATGCGCCGTATGAACACGACCGCGACGTGCGGTACCGTCTGTTTTAATCAAATCAAATTTTAACGACATATTTCCAACCACCTTTGTGTTAAAAACGAGTGTTGTACATAATCTTGATAAAGTCCTAGGCGTTTATAATGTCCAAGTTGTTCACCAATGAACGTGTATAAAAAATTTTTTACGCGTGCAGGACATTGTGAATCATCCAAAAATTTACTAAGAAATTGAATCAGATTACAGGTTTCTATAAATTGTTGATAGTGACTTTCTTGATGCGAAATATGTTTTATTCCATCTATTGTTTTACCAACAAATTCAGGATCAGTTGTTGCGATAATACTGTCCCAACTGTTATGTGCCTGAATAATCATGCGGTATATTTTGTCCGCTTTGATAACATTATCGATATATTTCATATCGGATTCATACAATGGTGTTCCTTGTATCCTGTGATACACAAAAGGATACCCTAAGCGTTCTTCGTCCCTTACAATTCTATCTGGTTTAACATTAGTTAATGTTTCAGCATTTAACGACATGTTTATCTCCACGCCTGTTGACGTTGCAACCACAACTCACAGAAAAACCGTTGGGTCACAGGCACTTTATCATCGTTTTGTCTGCGGTTCATTTCCTTGCAATAACCAATTTCCAATACTAATAATTTATTCACACGTGGTGGAATCCCCGGAATATCCAAGAAACGTTCAAAAAATATTACCTGATATTCAAAACCATTAGGACCACCCCACAGGGTTTCATTTATAGTCCTGAACAATGGATGTGATGCTATATTTTTTTCAATCCATTGAACATCACTTTCGTATAATTCATATTTTGCGTATTCTGCCATACACACCAGAATCCAACCTATACGTTTTTTTAATTCTTCGTTACCATAAGACACGTTTACTTTCTTATCTTCTTTATTCTGAATTGGTAATGGTAATGCTAACTTCATTTCTTAGTCCTTTTTGAATAACAAACAACAATCGCCATGCGCTGTATGAACACGACCACGACGTGCAGTTCCATCAGTTTTAATCAAATCAAATTTTAACGACATGTTTTTGCCTTTTTACTATCTCCCTTCGTGAGTTTTACGAAGCCATGATTCTATAAAAAAATGTTGATACGGAGCCACTTTTTTTTGTATAAAATAAGATGTCCGTATATGTCCAACAGTAAAAATTAACAACCTCTTTACATTACGTGGAATACCAGGCACATCAATAAATTGTTC